>JAWWPV010000051.1:0-9224 GCA_033854775.1 Trebonia sp. | reverse complement strand
CTGGGTCTTGGAGATCTTCTTGGACTGCAGGCGCTTGCGCTCCAGCATGTTCATGAAGTCCATGTTCCCGCCGAAGTTCAGCTGGTAGGTGCGCAGCAGCTCGACGCCGCGGTCCTCGAACAGCTTGGCGAGCACGCGGTGCGTGATCGTCGCGCCGACCTGGGACTTGATGTCGTCGCCGACGATCGGGACGCCGGCCTCTTCGAACTTCTTCGCCCACACCGGGTCGGAAGCGATGAACACCGGCAGCGCGTTGACGAAGCCGACCTTGGCGTCGATGGCGCACTGCGCGTAGAACTTGTCCGCCTGCTCCGAGCCGACCGGCAGGTACGAGACCAGCACGTCGACCTGAGCCCCGCGCAGCGCCGCGACCACGTCCACGGCCGGGTCGTCGGACTCGGTGATGATCTCGCGGTAATAGTCGCCGAGGCCGTCAAGCGTGTGGCCGCGCTGGACGATCACGCCGGTCGGCGGCACGTCGGCGAACTTGATCGTGTTGTTCTCGCTGGCGAAGATCGCTTCGCTGAGGTCCAGGCCAACCTTCTTGGCGTCGACGTCGAAGGCGGCAACCACCTCGACGTCGGACACGTGGTAGTCGCCAAACCGCACGTGCATGAGGCCCGGTACCCGGGCGTCCTCGGTGGCGTCCTTGTAGTATTCGAGACCCTGGATGAGCGAGCTCGCGCAGTTGCCCACCCCCACGATGGCCACGCGCACGGTCTTAGCAGGCACAGCACCCATCAGGATGACTCCTTCTCGCTTCCGCGATCTATTCCGGGATTTATGTAGGTCGGCTCCGCAGGCGGGTAGGGTCCGCCCACGGCACCTCTTGCCTCCGATCGCCGTTCTTCGGCGATCAGCTCATTCAGCCAGCGGACATCGCGCTCCACGGCTTCAAGCCCGTGCCGCTGTAGTTCGAGCGTGTAGCTGTCCACCCGCTCGCGAGTGCGCGCAAGTGCCGCGCGCAGCCCCTCCATCCGGTCTTCGAGCCGGCTCCGCCTGCCCTCCAGGATCCGCAGCCTGATGTCCGCCCTGGTCTGGCCGAAGAACGCGAAGTGGACGCCGAACTCGTCGTCCTCCCAGGCGGCGGGCCCCGAGTGGGTGAGCAGGTCCTGGAACCGCTCCTTGCCCTCGGCCGTCAGCCGGTACACGATCTTCGACCTGCCTGGCGCTCTGGCCGACCGGCTGTCAGGCGCGGGCTCGTGGCCTTCCTTGGCGATCAGGCCCTCTCCGTACAGCTTGGTCAGGCAGGGGTACAGGGTGCCGTAGGAGAGCGCACGGAACGTGCCGAGCACCATGTTGAGGTGCTTGCTGAGCTCGTAGCCATGCATGGGCGTTCGGTGCAGCAGCCCAAGGACGGCGAACTCAAGGACGGCAGTCCGGTTCCGGCCCACGGCATCCCCCCGGGGGATAGGGTTTGTGTGTATCTAGACGATATCTCATGCCGATATCTCGGTTCGATATATCGGTGTAACGGTACCCAGCATAGGCGACCGTTCCCCGGTGGGCAACCGGCTGTTCACTTGCGGGGAGTTCCGGGGTCGCGGACAAGTATCGATGGGACACGGTTCCCGACGTACGCTGAGGGACATGGCAGGCATAGCCGATCGACGTTCCGTGGTGGATTATGCGCTTGCCCGGCGCGCCACGCTTGCGTCCGTACGCTCTGGCCACACCACGGTCTCGGATGCCTGCGACGCGCATCCGTACCTGCTCCGCGCGGCCAAATATCACGGCGAGCCCACCGAGGAGCGCTGCCCGATCTGCCGTAAGACGAACGTCACACACGTCACCTATGTGTACGGGGACGAACTCGGACAGTATGCGGGAAGGGTTAAGAAGACTCCTGAATTGATGGAGATGGCTACCGAATACGGCGAATTCCGGGTGTATGTGGTCGAGGTCTGCCAGAGTTGTGGCTGGAACCATCTCGCCACGTCGTACGTGCTTGGGACTGGTAAGCCGCCCGCGGGCCGACGACGTCGAGTACGTCCGAACTAGCCGGGGCAGTTCACGCCAGCATGTAACGTGTGGGTTCGGCGGGACCTGGCTCCGCCTTTTCAGCCACGGGTGTGCCCGGACGGCGCCGACAATTATCCCCTCCAGGGTCGGGGCACAAGGGCGCGTTCACAGCCACTGCGAGGACGTGTGAGTAGCAACGACTTTGACGGGTCGCCTTTCGGACCCGCTGGTGGGCACGGAGCTGACGAGCAGGGAGCCGAGGCGCCCGGCGCTGTCGGGCCGGGCACTGACGGTAGCGGACAGGGCACGGGCGGGAAGGCCGCCAAGTACCCCGCGCCAGAAGGATGGGGAGACGACGGCTTCTGGCGTGACTCGGCCATCGACTCGAACTACGAGACCGGCATGCAGCGCGTGGTCCGCCCGGCCGATGGCTCCCACGAGGATCCTGGCTACAGCTACTTTTCCGACGGCAAGGGCTGGGAGAGCAAGCCGGGCGCGAACGGGCCGCCCGGCCAGGCGCCAGGTGCCGCCGCCGACGTGACGGCCGCGGGTGCGACCGCGATCGGCGCGACCTCTGTGGGCGCCTACGGGCCTGGCGGCAACCCGACGTCCGCCTACGGCGGCGGTCCTGCTGGCCCCGGCGGGTACGGTGCCCCGATGCCTCCCGGGCCCGCCGGTCCAGGAGGGTACGGTCCTGGCCCGGGCGGCCCGTACGGTGCTGGTCCCGGCGGCCCCTTCGGCCCTGGCCCGGGAGGCCCCTTCGGTCCCGGCGGTCCGGTTCGGCCCGGCGGTCCCCAGGGGCCGTGGGGCGGGAACGGCAAGCGCAAGGGCAACTGGTGGCGCCACTGGACATTGAAGAAGGCGCTCGCCGTCACCGGCGGCGTGTTCGTGATCTTCGTGCTTGTCCTGTTCAGCGGCTATCAGTACATGGCGAGCAGTGCGGTGATCCCCGCTGTGGCAACGTCCGCCACCGTCCAGAACACGACCGTCTACTACTCCGACGGCACGACCGTCCTCGGCACGATCGGCGAGACCAACCGGCAGGACCTGACCGGGCCCCAGATCGCGTCGAATCAGGGACAGGCACTGCAGGACGCGGTCATGGCCGCGGAGGACAAGAGCTTCATGACCGAGGGCGGCATCTCGCCGACCGGCATCCTGCGCGCCGCCATCCACGACGTGACGAGCGGCAGCGGCAATATAAACGGCGGGTCCACGATCACGCAGGAGTTCGTCAGGAACTACTACGACGGCGTCGGCACCCAGCAGACCGCGAGCCGGAAGATCAAGGAGGTCTTCATCGCGCAGAAGGTCGCCTCCACGTACTCCAAGCAGTGGATCATGCAGCACTACCTGAACACCATCTACATGGGTGACGGTGCCAACGGCATGGAGGCCGCCGCGGAGACCTACTTCGGTGAGCCCGTGACGCGGCTGACAGTTTCGCAGGACGCGGTCCTCGCGGGCCTGATCCAGTCGCCTGGCGCGGGCTGGGAAAACACCCCGGCCGAGCGGACGTACCTCAAGGGCCGCTGGTCGTACGTGCTCGGACAGATGGTGAAGGCCGGCTGGCTCTCTCAGTCGGTGGCGAGCCAGCAGAAGTTCCCCACGCTGCTGACCGACAAGACCAGCGGCGCGTCGAGCGCCGGGGTCATGGCCAACAACACTGACCCGTGGGCCCCGTACATCTTGACTCAGGTCGAGAACGAGCTCACCAACTACGACGGCCTCACGCAGCAGCAGCTGGCCACCGGTGGCTACAAGGTCGTTACGACGATCAGCTACTCGATGGAAAAGCACATGTACGCGGCGGTCAAGGACACCGTGACCCCGTCCGCGATCGCGGCGACGGGGAACGCCACGGTGTCGTCGCTGCCGCCGTGGATGCTGGTCGGCGCGGAGCTGCAGGACACGAAGACCGGCGCGATCGTCGCCGAGTACCCGGGCAAGGGACAGAACATCTCCGCCAGCCAGTGTGACGGTGTCTGCCAAGACAACACGGCATCCCAGGTGCGCAACCAGGTTGGGTCGTCGTTCAAGCCCTACGTGCTGTCCACGGCGGTGCTGCAGGGGATGAACGTGCAGAGCAGCGTCCTGGACACGAGCCCGTACGTGTGCGTTGCGCCGGACCAGTCGGCCACGTACTCAGTGCCACTTACCGCGTCGCAGTACGCCACCGATTCCACTCAGAAAAGCTGCGTGCTCCCCGGGGGCTATCCGGTCGAGAACGACGGCGGTGAGTTGATCGGCAAGCAGGTTGGCGCGGCATCCTCAGGAGACAACAAGGGTGCCACCTACTTCTCGGATAACACGCAGGGCGGTCTCGCGGCGTCCTCGAACACCGGTTTCACCGACCTCGCGCACAAGGTCGGCACCCAGAACATCATCAACACGGCGGCGCAGTTCGGCGTGAACACGACTGCCGCCAGCTTCGCCCAGTTCAAGGGCGGGGTTGGTATCGCCCTCGGCATCGCCCCGATCACGGTCCAAGAGCAGGCCACGATGCTCGCCACCCTCGCCAACAACGGCTACTACCACCAGGCGCACCTGGTTAAGTACTGGCAGGACTCGGGCAGCGGCTCCGCCGATCAGACGCCCAAGGTGCAGAGTCACTCTGTCCTTAACGCGCAGCAGGCGGGGGACGTGCAGTACGCCATGGAAGCGACGACCTTCGCCGGCGGTACCGCGTACCCGAGCGTCACCTACGGGCTGAACACCCCTGGCATGGTGATCAGCAAGACCGGAACGACCACGGGCTCCCAGGCTGGCTACTTCATCGGGGCGACCGGGCAGTACTCGCTGGCGGTCGGCATGTTCACCGTGGACCCCTCGAAGGTCGCGACGGAAAACCTGTCCATGCTGGGCGGCCTCGGTTTCGGTGGTTACTGGCCGGCGAAGATCTGGAACGCCTTCGCCAACGCGGAGTTCTCACAGTCGCCGCAGCTATTCACGACTAGCCCGAACACCCAAGGCCAGCAGGCCTGGAACATGCTCGGCAACGTGCCCAAGGCAGCGAAGAAGCCCGCCTGCACCGAGACGTTCAATGGCCAGCAGGTCTCCATCACCACCAAGGGCTGCCCGACGCCGAAGTCGAAGACCTGCACATTCGACTCGAAGGGCAACTACGTCTGCGGCAACGGGATCGGCAACGGCAACGGCAACGGGAACGGGAATGGCAACGGGAACGGGAACGGCAATGGGAACGGGAACGGCAACGGCAACGGGGCGAGCCCGACGCCGTCGGCCACCTGCCAGTTCCCTGGTGATCCCACCTGCGGCCCTGGCGGGTTCCCAACCTCCACGCCGACGACAAGCCCAACGCCGACGACCACGGGCAACGGCACCAGCACGAGTGGCGGGCTGATGGTCCTGCCCGGCTCGCTGCTGTGGACGACGGTGTCTCGGCGGCGGCGCAAGAAGCGCGCGGGCAGGGCAGGTGAACCTTATTCTTTTTGATTGTGCCGACCGGCGGACCTTGAGGTATCGGCAAAAAGAATAAGGTTCACATAGGCCCGGAAGCGGACTTCAAGAGCGGGGGCGCGGTAGTAGTGCGGTACCGGTATCCGGCGTTTGTCGGCGTGGGCGTTGTCGCGTCCGTGGTTGCGGCGCTGCTCGGCTACGCGGAGAAGCTGCCGTGCAGCTCCGGTGGCGCCTGGAACAGTTTCACCGGCCAGTTCCGCGACTCCTGCTACACCGACATCTACCCGCTCTACTACACGGAGCAGCTGTCGGCGGGCAAGGTGCCCTACTACGGGCATCCGGTCGAGTACCCGGTCCTGATGGGCTGGATGATGGAGGCCGCGGCGTGGGCGGTGCACTCGGTCGCCGACGCTGCCGCCCGCGGCAAGGACTTCTACGACGTGACAGTCCTGATGCTGGCCGTCTGCCTCGTCGTCGGGGTGCTCGCGACCGCGGCCACGGCCCATCGGGAAGGCGGCGGGGCGGGCTGGAAGGCTGCCCTGATGGTCGCCCTGTCGCCCGGGCTCATCCTGGCCGCCTACATCAACTGGGACATGTTCGCCATGGCGCTGACCGCCTGCGGCCTGGCCGCCTGGGCGGCTCGCAGGCCCTGGCTCGCCGGGGCGCTGCTCGGCCTCGCCGTGGCGACGAAGTTCTACCCGCTGATGTTCTTCGGCGCGCTGTTCCTCTTGTGCCTGCGCGCGGGGAAGCTGCGCGAGTTCGGCAAGACGCTCGCGGGCGCGCTGATCGCGTGGCTCGTGATCAACGTGCCTGTCGCGCTGACCGCGACCTCCGGCTGGGCCGAGTTCTACGCGTTCAGCCGGTCTCGCGGCGCCGACTGGGGCTCGGTCTGGTACCTGTTCGAGAACTACCACGTGCCGGTGGTCGGGAACTCCTCGCTCGGCGAGCTGAACCTCACCTCCTCCGGGGCCTTCGCGGTCGCCTGCGTGCTCATCGCCGTGCTCGCGCTCGCCGCGCCGCGCCGGCCGCGGCTGCCGCAGCTCTGCTTCCTGCTGCTCGCCTCGTTCCTCATCCTGAACAAGGTGTGGTCACCGCAGTACGTGATCTGGCTGGTGCCGCTCGCCGTGCTCGCCAGGCCCAGGATATGGGCCTACGTCCTATGGCAGCTCGCCGAGGTCGCCTACTTCCTCGGCATCTGGGGCTACTTCGTCTACCTGTACCAGCCGCCAAGCGGCATCAGCACGGGATGGTACTTCGTTACCCTCGGCGCGCGGCTGCTGACGCTCGCCCTGCTGGTGTCCACGGTGGTCGCGGACATCCTTCAGCCAGCACGGGATCGGGTGCGGGCGTCCGGCGCCAACGATGACCCGGCGGGCGGCGTCCTTGACTGGGCGCCGGACCGCCTGGCCGTCACGTGGCACCGCGTCGTCCGTCACCCGGCCGAGGCCGCTGCGGGCTAACCGTCGATTCGTGCCTGTAGCCAGGCGATGTCGGCGGCCAGCCCGGCCTCGGGGGTCTCGCAGACCACAGGGGCGCCGGCGGCACGAACCACGTCGAGGAGCACCTGCGGGTCGATCGTGCCCGAGTCGAAGTTGGCGTGCCGGTCCGCCCCCGAGCCGAACTCGTCACGTGAGTTGTTGCAGTGAACCAGGTCGATCCGGCCGGTGATCGCCTTCACTCGGTCAACCGCGTCGGCAAGCTCGATGCCGGCGGAGTTCGCGTGGCAGGTGTCCAGGCAGAACCCGACCTCACGGTCCCCCGCATCGTCGGCATCGCCCGCCGCCTCGCTGACCCCCTCCCACAGCCGCGCGATCGCTTCGAGCGAGCGGGCCATCGCGCCGTTACCTCCGGCGGTGTTCTCGATGAGCAGCGGCAGCGGCCGCTCAATTTGCTCGATCGCCTTGACCCAGTTCGCGACGCCTGCGGCAGGATCGGTGTCGCCGGTGACGTGCCCGCCGTGGACGATCAGCCCCTTCGCGCCAATCGCGGCGGCGGCCTTCAGCTGCTGGTCGAGCAGCTTCCTGCTCGGGATGCGGATCCGGTTGTTGGTGGACGCCACGTTGATCACGTACGGCGCGTGGATGTAGACGTCCACGCCGGC
Organism: Trebonia sp.; assembly: GCA_033854775.1. Lineage (GTDB taxonomy): Bacteria > Actinomycetota > Actinomycetes > Streptosporangiales > Streptosporangiaceae > Trebonia. The sequence continues at coordinate 1,741 of JAWWPV010000051.1, read as the reverse complement.
CGCGGCGTAGGCGTCGCGGAGCGCGCCGGGATCGCCGCCCGGGATCACCGGCCCCTTCCACCCTTGCGGGTCACCGAGGAAGAACTGCGCCGCGCGCGCGCCGCACGCGACCGCGTCCTCCAGGGGGTTATCAGAGTGGAAGTGCCCGCCTATCCGCATCATGCCGCCAGCCTAGCCGCTGGCGATTTTCAGTGCTTCCCGCGCTCGCCTCCGCGCGCTTCGGCTCGCGCTCAGTGGCTAACTCAGGCCGCCGTGGGCGAGGCCAAGGGCCAGGCCGATGAAGGACGCGATCATCCCGGCGACGATGATGACCCGCTCCTCGCGGGTCGCCGACATCATCTGGAGGAACAGGCCGATCAACAGGCCAGCGAGGCCAGTGATCGCGGCGACGACCGCCCATACGTGCGCGCTAGTCGGGCCGGTCCTGAGGAACAGGCCGAGCGCGAACGAGAGCAGGCCGACAATGAGGACGGAGAAGCTCGCCAGGTTGAGCAGCGGGTGCGGTCGCCCGTCGGAGTTGAGGTTCAGCCGCGGAACGCGTCCTGGCCTGCCGGTTCTCATGGTGCCTGCCATGACGGCCTCCTGGGGGAATCCATCGTCTGGTTTTCCTCTTAATGTTCCCTGATTCGCCGCCTGGTGAACAGGGCCAGACCTGATTCTGGCTCGGAATGTCGTAGGGCCTTGGTACAGTTGGTGGCTGCGGACAGGGACTTGAACTTCCTTGCCGCACCCTCCTGTCACGGAGAGACCGTGACCGCGTTAGTCCAGAGGAGGAGCGCGAATGCGCCACTACGAAATCATGATCATCCTCGACTCGAACCTCGAGGAGCGGACGGTCCAGCCGTCACTCGAAGGGTTCCTCAAGGTCGTGACCAACGATGGCGGCAAGGTCGGCAAGCTTGACATCTGGGGGAAGCGCAGGCTCTCCTACCCGATCGACAAGAAGCCGGAAGGCATCTACGCCGTCGTCGACCTGACCGCGGAGCCTGGCACCGTCCAGGAGCTCGACCGCCAGCTCAACCTCAACGAGGGCGTGCTGCGGACCAAGGTCCTGCGGCCCGAGCACCGCTAGTCACCTATCCATCAGTTCTGCTAGGACCGGGAGCGCCACTATGGCGGCAGGAGACACCCCCATCACGGTCGTCGGCAACCTCGTCGCCGACCCGGAACTCCGATTCACCCCATCCGGTCAGCCGGTCGCGACCTTCCGGGTCGCCTCCACGCCTCGGATGCGCGACAACGCCACAGGCGAGTGGAAGGACGGCGACAGCCTCTTCCTTAGCTGCAACGTGTGGCGCCAGGCGGCGGAGAACGTCGCCGAGTCCCTACAGCGCGGGATGCGCGTCGTCGTGACTGGCCGGCTGAGGCAGCGGAACTACGAGACCAAGGAAGGCGAGAAGCGGACCGTCTACGAGGTCGAGGTCGATGATGTCGGCCCGTCCCTGCGGAACGCTTCCGCCAAGGTCACCAGGGCCAACCGCACCGGTGGTTCCGGTGGCGGCGGGTTCGGTGGCGGTCAGGGCAGTCCGGCCGGCGGTGGTGGCGGCGGCTACAACACCCAGCCCGTGCCCGGCGGCAACGGCGGCAACACCACGGCTACGCCCACGGGCGGATCGACCTACACCGCCGCCGGCGGGTACGGCGGAATCGGCGGCAGCACCGTGGCGGCCACCCCAGGCAGTTCCACCAACCCGCTGGCCTTGACCTATAACGGCTACGTCGCCTACACAGGCGGAATCGG
>JAWWPV010000050.1:0-3726 GCA_033854775.1 Trebonia sp. | reverse complement strand
GAGGTCCTCGCCGAGGCCGGGCTCACCGCGCCGCTCGGCAAGGTAGCGCTCTCCGCCGACGAGGCGGCGGCCGCGGCCGCCGAGATCGGCTACCCGGTCCTGGTCCGGCCCTCCTACGTGCTCGGCGGGCGCGGCATGGAGATCGTCTACGACGAGGCCACGCTGCGCGCCTACGTCGCCCGTGCTTTCGACGCCAGGTCCACCGGCGCCCGTGCTTCGGGGGACGGCGGCGCGAGCGGAGCAGAAGACAACCCGGTTCTGATCGACCGCTTCCTCGACGACGCCATCGAGATCGACGTGGATGGCCTGTACGACGGGCAGGAGCTGTACCTGGGCGGCGTCATGGAGCACATCGAGGAGGCCGGCATCCACTCCGGCGACTCGGCGTGTGCCCTGCCGCCGATCACCCTTGGCCGGGCCGACATCGTGGCCATCAGGGACGCGACCCTGAAGATCGCGCGCGGCGTCGGCGTGCGCGGCCTGCTCAACGTGCAGTACGCACTCGCCGCCGGGGTGCTCTACGTCCTTGAGGCCAACCCGCGGGCGTCACGGACGGTCCCGTTCGTCTCCAAGGCCACCGCGGTGCCCCTGGGCAAGGCGGCGGCGCTCGTCATGATGGGCGCCTCGATCGCGTCGCTGCGCGCGTCTGGCGTGCTGCCGGAGACGGGGGACGGCGGCACGCTGCCGCTCGACTCCCCGGTCGCGGTGAAGGAAGCGGTGCTGCCCTTCGGCCGGTTCCGTGACGCGAGCGGGGCAGGCGTGGACACGGTGCTCGGCCCGGAGATGCGCTCGACGGGCGAGGTCATGGGCATCGCCGACTCCTTCGGCACCGCGTTCGCCAAGTCGCAGGAGGCGGTATACGGCTCGCTCCCCGTCAAGGGACGGGTGTTCGTGTCGGTCGCCAACCGGGACAAGCGGGCCATGGTCTTCCCGGTCAAGCGCCTCGCGGACCTTGGCTTCGAGATCTGGGCGACGTCGGGCACGGCGGAGGTACTGCGCAGAAACGGCGTTCGTGCCAAGATCGTCAGAAAGCAGAGTGACGGTCCGGGGCCCGCCAACGAACTAGGGGTTAGGGAGCCGACCGTGGTCACCCGCATCCTGGACGGTGAGGTAGACCTGATCGTGAACACGCCCTTCGGAGCCGTCTCGGCGGCCTCGGCGGCGGTCCGGCTCGACGGCTACGAGATCAGGACCGCGGCGGTCCGGCGGGGCGTGCCGTGCGTGACCACCGTGGCCGGCCTCGCGGCCGCGGTGCAGGGCATCGAGGCCACCATCCGCGGCGAGATCGGCGTCCGCTCCCTTCAGGAGCACGCGGCCGCGCTGCGCGGTTAACTCTTGCGGCGGTCGCGTGGTTAACTCGTACGGCAGGTGACGGCGGAGAAACCGGAGCGAGTGACGGACTTCCGGAAATGTCGGGCGCTGGCGCGCCACGACATTCCTGGAAATTTCGGGATATCGGACATGGGTCAGGGGACTGGACGGCGGCTGAATGGCAGGGAACGACCGGGAGAGTGCGGCGGCGCCCGTTCAGGTGCGCGGGACGGTGCTCACGGTGCGCCGCGTCGACGCGTACGTGGCCATGACCGTGGTTGCCCCGGCGATCGCGACCAGGTTCAGGCCCGGCCAGTTCGTCGCGATCGCGGTCGGCGGGCCGCAGTCCGGCATGCTCGGGCGGCGCTCGTTCTCCATCCACGACGTGCGGCCCGACCACGGCGGCACCGTGGAGTTCGTCTTCCTGCCCCGCGAGCCCGGTGCCCAGTGGCTGGCAGACTGCCGCTCCCGTGACGTCCTGGACGTGGTCGGTCCACTCGGCCGCCCGTTCCCCGTGCCGCGCGACCCGGCCTCGTGCCTGCTCCTCGGGGTCGGCCCGGGCTCCGCGCCGCTGTTCGCGCTGGCCTCCCGGCTGGCCGAGCGCGGCTCGCAGGCCGACTACCTGCTCGGCGCGGAAAGCGCTGACCGGGTCTTCGGTGCCCTCACCGCCCGGCGGACCGGGCGCTCGGCGATCATCAGCACCGCCGACGGCTCTCTGGGATCACGGGGCTCGGTGGTGGACATGCTGCCGACCGTCGTGCAGCAGGCGCGCACCGACGTGATCTACGCGTCGGCGCCGGCCGGCGTGCTGCGCTCCGTGTGCGCGCTCGCCGGCCGGTACGGCATTCCGGTGCAGGCCCTCGTGTCGGAGCCGGCGATGACCTGCGGCACCGGGCTGTGCATGGGCTGCGTGCTGCCCGCGGTCGGCAACGACGGGGTCACCCGCATGGTCCGCGCGTGCGTGGAGGGCCCGGTGTTCCGCGGTGACCTCGTCCGCTGGGACGACGTGGGCACGATCCCGTTCGACGCCCTCGGCGCTCCCGGCTGGAAGCCCAGGCCCGGCGCCGCGTCGTCCGGCCCGGGCGCGTCCGCCGCGAGCACGATGCCCCCGATCGACACGATCAGGGGAGGCCGCTCAAATGCCGGCTGACGTCCCGTCGCCGGCCCGGACCGGTAACCGAGGGGTGAGGGATGCCGGCTGACCTGCGGACGCGCATCGGGCACTTGGATCTCCCCAGCCCCATCCTTACCGCCTCTGGGTGCGCAGGCAGCGGGCGGGAACTGGCCCAGTTCACCGATGTCGCCAAACTCGGCGCGGTGATCACCAAGTCGGTGACGCTTGAGCCCAAGGCGGGCAACCCCTCGCCCCGGATGGCGGAGACGCCGAGCGGCCTGCTGTCGTCGGTGGGCCTCCAGGGGCCGGGGCTGGACGGGTTCCTGCAGCGCGACCTGCCCTGGCTGCTTTCGCGCGGCGCGCGGGCCTTCGTGAGCGTCGCGGGGCATACCGCCCGCGAGTACGGCGAGATCGCCTCCCGGCTGTCGGACTCCGCCGGGGTTACCGCCCTGGAGGTGAACCTCGGCTGCCCGGACGCGGCGACGGCGGGCCGGCCGTTCGCGCTCGACGCCGCGTCGGCGGGCGCCGTCGTGGCCGCCGTGCGGGGGAGTGCCCGCTATGACATCCCCGTCTTCGCCAAGCTGTCACCTGAGGTCACCGACATCGTTTCCGTGGCCCGCGCGTGCGTGGCCGCGGGCGCCGACGGGCTGTCGATGATCAACACGCTGCCCGGGATGGCGATCGACCCGGTGACCTTCAGGCCCGCGCTTGCGGGCCTGGCCGGCGGGCTGTCCGGGCCGGCCGTCAGGCCGATCGCCGTGCGCTGCGTCTGGATGGTCCGCGAGGCGCTCCCCGACGTGCCCATCATCGGCTGCGGCGGCGTGCGGACGGGCCGCGACGCCCTGGAGTTCCTGCTCGCGGGCGCGTCCATGGTGGCCGTTGGCACGGTGCTCTTCCACGACCCCTCGGCCTGCTCCCGGATCCAGCGCGAGCTTGAGGAAGAGCTGACCGCCCGCGGGGTCGACCGGGTATCCGACGTCATCGGGCGGGCCCACCAGCCTGCTGGCTACGCCACGGAGCGTCATACTTGGGGGTAACGAAGCACTATCGGGAGCGGTCATGGTGCGGTATGGCGACCAGGAGCAGTCATCGCCCGGGGGAGGGCAGTACCCCCTGCGGATACCCCAGATCCCGGCGGCCCGGACCCCAGCGAAAGGCGATGGGGCCGGCGGAGGCAATGGGGCCGGCCAGCACATTGAGGCGCGCCCCGGCGCCGTGCCTCGCCCGGACGCCCGGCTGAGCTCCGCTGCGGAGCTGCGTGAGCTGGCCGAGCTCTCTGAACTGCTCGCGGAGCTCGAGGG
>JAWWPV010000049.1:0-6743 GCA_033854775.1 Trebonia sp. | reverse complement strand
TCCTCGGCGCGACGGTCCTCCGCCTCCGCGACGCCTAGCACCCGTGAATGTGCCGTCGGTGTCGCGATAGCAGCAAACGCCGGCCCTGATGCGGCGCGTCAGAGCTTGGTCAGCCTGGCGTAGGGCGTCAAGATGCGCACCCGGTGTGTACGGAAATCGATGACCACGGAGGTGCCGTCCTCGATGCTCATGACCCGGCCGAGGCCGTACTTGTCGTGAGTCACCTGGTCTTGGACCGCGAACACATCGGGCGGCGGGGGAGCAAGCGGGGGCTTGAAGGGGCTTGTGGGAAAGTAGCGCCGGGACGCGGCACGGGGAGGTGTCATCTCATCCCTAGTATGCGCCAGGCCGCCACTGTTGAGCTGCGGGAGGCGGCTAGCGGAGCCGGCGCTCGCGCCGCTCGCGGTCCGCGAGCGGCGTGTCCGGTCGGCCGCGGTTGCCGAGCTGGGTGTAGGCGAGCCCGTGCCGCTGCGATACCACCCACGGCTCGTCGATCGCCTCCCAGATCGCGCGCACCGTCCCCTGGATCGCCTCGGGCCGCCGCGAGGCGATCTCCGCGGCCAGGGAAGACGCCGTGGGCCACAGCGAGTCGCGGGGCACCACCTCGGTCACGAGCCCGAGCCGCAGCGCTGTCGCCGCCGTGATCCGCTCCTCGTTGCCGAGCAGCGCCCAGCGCAGCACGTCGCCGAGCGGCACGCCGCGCCGCAGCATGCCGACCGGCTCGAGCGCGGAGACCATGCCGCCGTTGGCGTGTGGGTCGAAGAACGTGGCGTCGTCCGAGCAGATCACGATGTCGGACTCGTTGATGAAGTACATCGCCCCGCCGGCCGCCATCCCGTGCACGGCCGTGATCACCGGCTTCCAGACACGGTGCTGCTTAGGCCCGAGCAGGACGCCCGGGTCCTCCTGGTTCCAATCGCTGCGATCGGTCCACCACGGGCCCTCGGACACGTCGATGCCGGTGCAGAACGCGCGGTCTCCGGCGGCCCGCACCACCGCTACGTGAATCGAGTCGTCATCGCGCACCCGCTGCCAGAGGCCGGCGATCTCGCGGGTCATCTTCTCATTGAAGGAGTTGAGCTTCTCCGGCCGGTTCAGCGTGATCGTCGCCACGTGGTCGGCGACGTCGAATAGGACGGTCATAGGTCTCCTTCACGAGAAAGCAGGTCCGTTCGTCACCGCGCCGGACCCGGGTTATACAGTCCCCGCTCCATTACCGCCGCGATCAGCTCCACGATCTCGGAGTCAGGGCGCTCGGGGTCTTGCTCGCGCACCGCCTGGGGCAAGCGCTCGAGGATGCCGCCCTGGATTACCGCGGCGATGTCTGGGTCAAGCGGGTGCGGCCGGTCGACGCGGGCGAGCACCTCCAGGGACGCCAGGTGCATGTTGTGCCCTGTCTCCTTGACGACGGCCAGCATCCGCGGGTCCCGTGAGGTTCCCTCAAGCCAGGCGCGCATGATCCCGAGGTAGCGCGAATGGAAGGGCAGGTAGCTGGCCAGCCAGTCGCGTAGCTGCGCGGGGCCCGCCGCGCTCGCCGGGTCGATCAGCACGAACTCGTCGATCAGGACCCGCATCTCGGCGCCGCACTCGCGGGTCAGCTCAAGCAGCAGGTCGAGCTTCTCGTCGAAGTACTTGTAGAACGTGCCGCGCGCGAAGCCGGCCTCGCCGACCACGTCGTCCACGCCGGTGCCGTGGTACCCGCGGTCGGCGAACAGCAGGGCGCTGGCGTCGAGCAGCCGCCTGACGGTGACGGCCGCCCGCGGACGCAGCCCGGCCAGCCTGTCGGGAAGCTGCGCGGACGCGTCGTTCGCCCGTACCGACGCCCGGGGCGGCCGCGCCGGCCTGACGGGCTGCTCGACAAGGCCGAAGACCTCGAGCGGGGTGTCGGGGAACAGGATCAGCTGGACGAATACGGCGAGGCCGTCGAGCAGCTGGTCAGCGCTGAACCGGTACGGCATCAGGCCCATGTGCCGGAAGTAATTGAACCGGTGCACGATGCTCGTCATCGCCACGGCCGCGTCCACCGGTGCGAGGCCGGTGACCCCGCTCGACTCAAGGCGCGCCGCAATTCGCGAGTTGTAGGAATGGGTAAACCCGGTCACCAAAGGGCGCACGCTCGTGCCTGGCGTGTCCACGCTGGCCCACTGGACGAACATTGTCGCGTACTTGTCGTACACGTACGCCCACTCGCCGAGCCACCAGTGCAGATTGTCGAAACCCAGCCGCGTCGGCCCGAGCGGCCCGATCCGGCGCACCACCCGCATCAGGGCCGAGCCGCATTCGTCGAGCAGCTCGACGAAGATCTGCTCCTTGCTCTCGAAGTACTGGTAGAGCGTGGAGCGGGAGGTGCCGGCCGCCTTGGCAATGCCTTCCACCGACGTGGCGTGGAAGCCTTGCGTTTCGAATAGCCGAAGGGTTTCCTCGACTATCCGCTGGCGAGTGCGCGCACCGCGCTCGCCCACTACGAGGCTGGTCGGCCCGTAGCCTTCCCGGCGGAAGGTCTCGTTTTCTGACTGTGCTGTCACTTGATTAGACTAACGGTAAAGCGGGGAGCAGGAAGTCAGCCGACGCGCTGACCGCGATGCCGCCGGTCTGCCTGGTGGCGGTCAGTTCGGCGGTGACGAGACAGCCGCTCTCGTTCTGACCGACCGCGGTTATTTCGCCCGAGCAGGTGAGCACGTCGTCCGGCCAGACCTGCTCCCTGAAGCGCACCGCGAACCGCCTGACGTTCTCCGCGCCGAGCCAGTCCACGGCGAACGACGCGAGCAGCGCGGCGGAATGCATGCCCTGGGAGAACACCGACGGGTAGCCGGCGGAGCGCGCCAGCGTGTCGTCGTAGTGCATCGGGTTGAAGTCGCCGGACGCGCCCGCGTAGCGCACGAACATCCGGGTCGTCAGCGGGCCGTACTCCCTGGCCTCGGCTTTCTCTCCGACCTGTACCGGCATCAGGACGCGCCTCCCCTCGGCGCGGTCTCGATCAGCGTCTTGCGGGCCTCCGCGACGAGGGTGCCGTCCTCGCCGCGGTACTCGGTGATGACCACGGCGAAGCGCATCAGGCCGCCCTTCTTGCCCGCCTTCTCGTACCGGTCGACGATCTGGTCGCTGACCGTGAGCGTCTGACCAGCCCGTGGCGGAGGACCGTGGAAGATGAACTCCTGCTCGCCGTGCAGCAGTCGCCTGCGGTCGAAACCGACGTCAACGGCCGCGCCTTCCGGCGCCCAGAGCGAACTGCTTATCAGGAAGGTGGGCGGAACGATCGCGCCGGGCCCGGCGTAGGCCGGGTTCTGCGACTGCATGGCCGCCGCGAACTCGGCGATCTTGCCGCGCTCCACGACCACCTCGTACTCGGTACCGCGGGTCCCCACCGGGGCGCTCATCGCATCTCCTCACCGTGACGTAACGTCAGAACATCAGGTCCTAGTGCGGTCAGTTTCCTCTCCATTAAGCTAGCGGAGAAGTTCGCTATCTGCCAGTTGACAGCTTGCAGCTTCGTGACGCGACTGTCAGAATAGCGAGACGAGGAGGCCGCGCTAAATGACCGTGAGACCAGGGCTGTCCGCCGACGTGCTCGATGACCTGGACTGGTGGACCCGTCCCGTTTCCGAACGCGACGCGCTGTTCGCCTGGCTGCGTGCCAGCAACCCGCGCCCGTTCGCGCCCGAGCTTGACCTGAGCGGAAACCCGCGCGGCGGCGGCTTCTGGGCGCTGACCCGGCTGGACGACATCCGGGAGGTCAGCAGGCGCCCCGACGACTTCTGCTCGGGCAAGGGCATCAACATTTTCGACCAGCCGCCCGGGCTCAAGGACTACCGGGGGTCGTTCATCGACATGGACAACCCGGAGCACGCCAGGCTCAGGCGGATCGTGTCCCGTGGCTTCGCCGCCAAGTCGCTCGAAATGATCTCCGGCGACGTTGACCGCACCGCGCGCGAGATCATCGGCTCGGTCGCGGACAAGGGCGAGTGCGACTTCGTCACCGAGGTCGCGGCGCTGCTGCCGCTGCGCATCGTGAACAACATGCTGGGCATCCCGCGCAGCGAGGAGCGGTTCATCTTCGAGCAGACCAACATCATCATGGCCGCGAGCGACGCCGAGTACGTGAGCGACCAGACCCCGCGCGGCATCGCGCGCGCCGTCGGCACCGCGGGCCAGCGCCTCGCCGACCTGCTGCACGGCCTGGCGGAAGACCGGATCAAGACGCCGCGTGGCGACCTGATCTCGCTGCTCGTGGCAGCCACGGCCGAGGAGAACCTGACGCCCGACGAGCTCGCGGCGTTCTTCATCTTGCTGGTCGGCGCGGGCAACGAGACCACGCGCAACGCGATCGCGCACGGCCTGCTCGCCCTCACCCAGTTCCCGCGGCAGCGGGCACTGTGGCAGGGCGATCCCGCCACGCACACGGCGCGCGCGGTTGAAGAGCTCGTCCGCTGGGCATCGCCCGTGCTGCACATGCGGCGCACGGTCACCAGGGACGGCGTCCGGCTCGGCGACCAGGAATTCGCGGAGGGAGACAAGGTAGTGCTCTGGTACCGCTCGGGCAACCAGGACGAGGACTACTTCTCCGACGCCACGGCGTTCGACGTCACCCGCGAACCCAACCCGCACGTCACCTTCGGCTCGCCGGGACCCCACCACTGCCTCGGCGCCAACCTGGCCAGGCTGGAGCTCACGGTCACGTTCCGGGTGCTGTTCGAGCTGCTGCCCGACATCCGCGCGGTCGGCTCGCCCGATCCCCTGCGGTCCAACTTCCTGCACGGCATCAAGCACCTGCGGGCGGAGTTCACCCCGGCGCCCCGCGCGGTGGTGGCGGCAGCGAGCGAGGGAGGCACCGCATGAGCGTCGAGTCCGCGATCGAGGCCGCGGTCCTGTTCAGCGACGCCGACGGCATCCGCCGGATTACGCTGAACCGGCCGCAGGCGGCGAACGCACTGCGTCCGGTGGACCGGGACCGCCTCATCGAGCTAATCAATGAGGCCGACGAGGACCACACGGTCCGGGTGGTGGTGATCGCCGCCAACGGCAGGCACTTCTGCTCAGGCGCGGACGTCACCGGGATCGCCCGCCCCAGCTCCGGCGACGCCAAGCGCGCCACCGACAGCATGCGCAAGATCATGAACGGCGCGCAGCGGCTCATCGCGGCCGTGCTCGACTGCGGCAAGCCCGTGATCGCCGTTGTCAACGGTGCTGCCGCGGGCATCGGCGCGCACCTGGCGCTGGCCGCCGACCTCGTGGTGGCCGCCGAGGACGCCTCCTTCGTCGAGGTGTTCGTGCGGCGCGGCCTGGTCATCGACGGCGGCGGCGCGTACCTGCTGCCCCGCCGGATCGGCATGCAGAAGGCCAAGGAGCTCGCGTTCTTCGGCGACAAGCTGCCCGCGGCCGAGGCGCTGGCGCTCGGCATGGTCAACCGGGTGGTGCCCGCGGCGGAACTCGGCGCGGCCGCCGACGAGTTCGCCCGCCGCCTCGCCGCCGGGCCGACCACCGCGATCAGCCTGACCAAGCGGCTGCTCAACGCCTCGCCCGACGGGGACCGCGCCGCGGCCTTCCTCGCGGAGGCGATGGCGCAGGAAATCCAGTCCACCGCCGAAGACTCCCGCGAGGGCGTCCGGTCGTTCGTGGAGCGCAGGCCGCCGGAATTCCGCGGTTTCTAACGCTGGCGTAGAGAGCACAGAGAGAGGTTTCATGAGTTCCCTGCTTGAAGGCAAAGTCGCCCTCGTGACCGGCGCCGGCCACGGGATCGGCCGGGGGCACGCCCTCGAACTGGCCTCCCACGGCGCGACCGTCGTGGTGAACGACCTGGGATCGTCGGTCAACGGCGAGGGCAGCGGCCGAGACGCCGATGTCGTCGTGGGCATCATCGAGGGCCGAGGCGGCAAGGCGATCGCCGACTACGGCGACGTCGGCGACGAGGCCCAGGTCGAGGCCATGGTAGCCAAGGCGTTCGATGAGTTCGGCCACCTTGACATCGTGGTGAACAACGCGGGCATCGTCCGCGACCGGGCCATCTGGAACATGACCGCGGCCGACTTCGACCTGGTCATGCGGGTGCACGTGCGGGGCAGCTGGCTGGTGTGCCGCGCGGTGGCGAAGCGGTGGCGGGCGATCGCCAAGAGCGACGGCGGCTCGGTTTACGGCCGCATCATCAACACCACGTCGGGCGCGGGGCTGCTCGGCAACTTCGGGCAGACCAACTACGGCCCGGCCAAGGCGGCGCTGGTCGGCCTCACCCAGACCCTCAGCCTTGAGCTCGGCGGCATCGGCGTGACCGTGAACGCGATCAGCCCCGGCGGCATCACCAGGCTCTCCGGCACGATCTCCGGGACCGAGAGCGTGCCCGAGCCCGACGAGCGCCCCGAGGGCGAGTTCGACCCCAAGGACCCGTCGCACGCCTCCCCGGTGGTCGCGTGGCTGGCGAGCGAGCAGGCCGGGTACGTCACCGGCCAGGTGTTCCGCGCGATCGGGGAGGACCTCTCGCTCATGCAGGGCTGGACCAGGAAGGTCACCGTCTCCAACGGCGGCAAGCGCTGGGACGCCGCCAAGCTCGGCCAGGTGGTGGCCACCGACATCTTCGGCAGCCGGGCGCCCGGCCTGCGGCTGGGCAGCTGAGGGAGGCGCGACCGACCATGCGAATCGTCGTCGACAAAGACGTCTGCACCGGCCAGGCCATGTGCGAATCGATCGCCCCTGACTTGTTCCGGGTGGCCGACGGCAGCCAGGTCGATATCCAGGTCAGCGTCGTCCCCGAC
>JAWWPV010000048.1:0-6635 GCA_033854775.1 Trebonia sp. | reverse complement strand
CGATCAGCATCGTCTGGCGCCGGGAGATCATCCGGTTCAAGAGCGACCGGCTCCGCGCGGTCACGTCGCTGGTCCAGCCGGTGCTTTTCCTGTTCGTCCTCGGCACCGGGCTGTCCTCGCTGGCCAGCCGGGGCATGCCGCCCGGCGTAGACTTCAGGACATTCATCTACCCCGGCATCCTATCGATGTCCGTCCTGTTCACGGCCATTTTCTCCGCGGCATCTATTGTGTGGGACCGCGAGTTCGGATTCTTGCGCGAGATGCTGGTCGCCCCGGTCAGCAGGTCCGCGATCGTTATCGGGAAATGCCTTGGCGGCGCGACGGTCGCGACCTTCCAGGGAATCGTTATTCTGTGCCTGGCCGGCCTGGCGGGCGTTCCCTACAATCCGATTCTGATCCTGACCGTAATCGGGGAACTCCTGCTGCTGTCCTTCACGCTGACCGCGTTCGGCGTAATGATGGCGGCCAGGGTAACGCAGATACAGGCGTTCATGGCGCTGACGCAGATGCTCGTCATGCCGCTGTTCTTTCTGTCGGGCGCGCTCTACCCGCTGCGGTCGCTGCCCGCGTGGCTGACCGTGCTCACGCGGTTCGATCCGATTACCTACGTCGTTTACCCGATGCGGCACGCGGTCTTCAGCCACCTGAGCGTCTCGCCCGCGGCGACCGCGGCCCTGTCCCCGCCCCTCACGTGGGACGGGTGGGCGGTCCCCGTGGGCGTGTCGCTCGGCATCGTCGCGGTGATGGGCGTCGCGCTGCTCGGGATGGCGATCGCGGAGTTCCAGCGCACCGAGTAGCCCGCAGAGGCTAAGTGGGCCTAGAGACATTATGTCTCACAAGGATGAACAAAAAGGTTCAGAGATAAAAGGGCGACGCCGGGTGGCTACGGGGGCAAGCCACCCGGCGTCGCTATCATCGGCGTTCCGACGGGGGCCCGGAACGCCGGCAGCGGTGCCCCGACGGGGGACCAGAGCACCGATATGAATGGTACACGGCTGACCCCCTGTGTGTGTCAAGACCTAAAGACGACCAAATCTCTGAACGCCATTCTCGCCACACGGCTACCGGCGCGTCGCCTCGTGTCCGCGCTCACCTCAAGCGCCCGTGACCGGCGGTTTCTTCAATGCCGGGAACTAATTGCATTCGACCGGATGCATTCCGTGTTCAGAGGTTGCTGAGCAAATTCAGCAGGTATACAAAAAACGGAACGAGAGGTGTTCGGCCGCCAAAGAACACCAAAGGACGCCTGCCGGCGTCTCAGCCTGGGAGAAGGGAATGACCGGACGGGCGCCTGACGGGTGTCAGTGGTCGCCGTCGGCCGGGTCGTGCCGGGCCGGAAGGTTCGTCCGGTGCTCCAGGAACCCGCGCGTGTTGTCGGGCTCGCGCCCGCCGTTGGCGAAGACGACCGCGATGTACGGGATGAAGATCGCGCCCACCGCCGGGACCAGGACCAGCCACCGCATGTGGGCGACGAAGAGGATGATGGCGATGGCGAAGCAGATCACCCGGATGCCCATCATGATCAGGTACCGGTGCTGCCGGTAGCTGATGTCCTCGGACATGGGCCGACGCGCCTGGGTGACCAGGTGCACCTGCTGCCCGCGCGCCGCGTTGCTCAACCTCACCTCTCCACGTTATATCGCCTGGAACGAACGGGATACACCTTAGGCGCCCGAGAATCAAGTCCCGCAGGCGGGGCCTAGCTGGCCTGGCTCACCGAGGACATGTTGAACCCCTCGATGCGCAGCGGGGGCATGGCGGCGCGGTTGAAGTAGTCGCCCCACTCGCGGGGCAGGGTCTGCTGCGTCGCGCCGACCTCGAGGACGCGGGAGAGCATGCCGACGGGGGACTCGTTGTAGCGGAAGTTGTTGACCGCCCCGACGACCTCGCCCTCCTCGATCAGGTACACGCCGTCCCGCGTGAGCCCGGTCAGCAGCAGCGTCTGCGGGTCGACGAGCCTGATGTACCAGAGGCAGGTCAGCAGCAGGCCGCGCTTCGTCGCGGCGATCATCGACTCCAGTGACGCGGACGCCCCGGGCGCCGACAGGATCAGGTTGTCCACCGCCGGGGTCACCGGGAGCCCGGTCAGGCCCGCCGAGTAGCGGCTGCTGTGCAGCGCCGAGAGCACGCCCGCCGACAGCCACGAGGCGCGCGGTGACGGGAGGCCGTTGTCGAAGACCGAGGAGTCCCGGCCGGACGCGTGCGCCACCACGAACGGCGCGCACTCGAGCCCGGGGTACGACGGGTCGCTGAACAGGTCGAGCGGCACCGGGGACAGCCGCTCGCCGACCCGCGTGCGTTGTCCCTCGGCTTCGATGCCGGTCCTGGAGAACACCGTCCGCCCCTCGCCGGCATCCCGCGCGCCCGCCGACCAGTACAGGTAGGTCAGCATGTCGGCGACGGCGGTCGGCGGCAGCAGCGTCTCGTACCGCCCGGCGGCCAGCTCGACCCGCCGCGACTGCCAGGACAGCCGCTCCGCGAGCCCGGCGTCCACGGCGGCCACGTCCACGTCGGCGAAGTCCCGCGTCGCCACCCCGGCCCACGCCGAGCGCGCGAGGTCAGCGGACTTCGCGTTCAGCTCAAGCCGCCCGGCCGGCTGGTCGTGGCGCGCACGGACCCCCGCCGACGTGCCCACGAAGGTCGAGGTCACCCCGTGCTCGGCGAACCCGTAGAGCTTCCGCCCGGTCGCTTCCGCGGCGCGCAGCGTCTCACCGAGCTGCGCCGAGAAAGACCGGAAGACGCCGAAATCCGTGGCGCTCGGCGAAGCAGACCAAGAAGAGGATTCCGAACGGTAGCTTGTTTCACCCGTCACCAGCTCCGCCGCGTCTTCCGCGGCCGAGGCCTCGGCGGCGGACTTCTCGGCCTCCCGCACGAGGTCTTCCACCTGGCCGGAGGTGACACCGGAGCGCGCGACCATGCCCACGCCGGCGGTGCCGTCGGCCCGCCGGTCGACGGAGATCACCGTGAGCGAGCGCGACGCGGCGACCCCGTTGGTGGTGAGCGTGTTACCGGCCCAGCGCAGGTTGGCGGTCGACGACTCGTCGGCGATCACGACGGTCTCGGCGCCCGGCCTGGCGGCCGCGAGGGCGCGTTCGACGGTGTCCTGCGGCGTAGGCACGATCTCGTTCTGGCTCACTTACTTTCCTTCCTCCGCCGTGTTGAGGATCCGCACCTGCCGGAAGAGCGCCGTGGGCGCGCCGTGACTCACCGGGGCGACCTGCCCGGGCTGGCCCTTGCCGCAGTTGAAGGCGCCGCCGAGCACGTAGGTCTGCGGGCCGCCGACCGCCTCCATCGAGTTCCAGAAGTCCGTCGTGGTCGCCTGGTAGGCGATGTCCCTGAGCTGGCCCTCGAGGCGGCCGTTCCTGATGCGGAAGAACCGCTGGCCGGTGAACTGGAAGTTGTACCGCTGCATGTCGATCGACCAGGACTTGTCGCCCAGGATGTAGATGCCGTCCTCGACCGCGCCGATCAGGTCATCGGCCGACGGCCCGTTCGCGGCCGGCTGGAGGGACACGTTGGCCATCCGCTGGAGCGGCATGTGGCCGGGGGAGTCCGCGAACGCGCACCCGTTCGACCGGCCGAAGCCCTTGAGCTGCGCCATCCGCCGGTCGAGCTGGTAGCCGACGAGGACGCCGCCGGAGATGAGGTCCCAGGACTGGCCCGCGACGCCCTCGTCGTCGTAGCCCACCGTCGCCAGGCCGTGGACCGACGTCCGGTCACCGACGATGTTCATGACCGGCGACCCGTACTGCAGGCGGTTCAGCTTGTCGAAGGTCGCGAAGGACGTGCCCGCGTAGGCGGCCTCGTAGCCGAGCGCCCGGTCGAGCTCGGTGGCGTGCCCGACCGACTCGTGGATCGTGAGCCACAGGTTGGACGGGTCGATCACCAGGTCGTAGCGGCCGGCCTCGACGGACGGCGCCCTGAGCTTGGCGGCGAGCAGCTCGGGCAGCTCGGCCACCTCGGCGGGGAAGTCCCAGCCCGCTCCCGTCAGGTACTCCCAGCCCCGTCCGGCCGGCGGGGCGAGCGTGCGCATGTCGTCGAACCCGGTCTCGGTGACCGCGGTCGCGGTCAGCTCGGGGTGCAGCCTGACCCGCTGCTGTGTCGTCGTGGTCGACCCGTCGGTGTAGAACTTGCACTCCTTCACCTGGTAAACCGACGCGTCGGCGTGGCTGACCGCGGGGTGCGCGAGCAGCACCGCCGACCAGCCGGCGAGCAGGTCGACCTTTTCCTTGGGGGCGACCGTGAACGGGTCGACCTCGTAGGCCGACACCCACGTGACGTCGCCGTAGGCGGGCTCTGGGGCGAGCTCAATCCGCTCGGTGTTCATCGCGGCGGCGACCTTGGCGACCTCGACCGCGTGCCGGGCCGCGTCTCGCGCGGCCTCGGGCGTCAGGTCGACCGTGGCGGCGAAGCCCCACGTGCCGTCGACCACGACACGGACCGCGAGTCCGCTGTCGTCAGCATCGGACAGCGACTCGAGCTTCCCGTCGGACAGCGCCAGCCGCTGCCCCCGGACGCGCTCGACCCGGAAGTCGGCGTGGTCCGCGCCAAGCGTCCGCGCGGCATCAAGCGCGGCGTCGGCGAGGTTCCTCAGCGGCAGCGCCGCGAACTCAGCATCAATACGTCCGTCATGATCTCCCACGCCACGAACCTATCGTCTCAGGTGGCACTCAAGTCAAAACCAAATGCCACTCAACTCAAACCAGGCGCATGACGGCCGTTTTGTGGCGGATGTCTACAACAGGAGCACTGGATCTTCGTCCGGCGCGGCATCGAAGCGGCGGGCGCCTTTGCGGGAAGGTGAACACGGTGCTGGCCGCGTGGGCCGGGAGCCTTGGCGGTACCCTCGGCTGTCGGGCTGAGCGACGACTTGGAGAGTGAACGTGGGGCGTTCCGTGCTGGTGACCGGGGGCAACCGGGGGATCGGGCTGGCGATCGCGCGGCGGCTCGCCGGCGACGGCGGCAGCGTCACCGTTACCTCCAGGTCGGGTGCGCCCGTCGACGGGCTGTCCGTCGTGCAGTGCGATGTCCGCGACGCCGCGTCCGTCGATGCCGCGTTCACCGCCATCGAGCAGGAGCAAGGACCCGTTGAGGTGCTCGTCGCCAACGCCGGCATCACCCGGGACCAGTTGCTCGCGCTGATGAAGGAGGACGCCTTCACCGACGTGCTCGACACGAACCTGACCGGCGCCTACCGGGTCGCCAGGCGCGCCGTGCGCGGCATGATGAAGATGCGCCGCGGCCGGATGATCTTCATCTCCTCGGTCGTCGGCCTCTACGGCTCCGGTGGCCAGGCCAACTACGCCGCGTCCAAGGCCGGCCTGGTCGGCCTCGCCCGGTCACTCGCCCGTGAGCTCGGCTCGCGCGGCATCACCGCGAACGTGGTGGCGCCCGGGTTCGTGGACAGCGACATGACCGCGGTGCTCTCCGAGGAGCGCAAGGCGCAGATCATCGGCGCGGTGCCGCTTGGCCGGTACGCGTCGGCCGACGAGGTGGCCGGCACGGTCGCCTTTCTCGCCGGGCCGGACGCCGCCTACGTCACCGGCGCGGTCATCCCGGTCGACGGCGGCCTCGGCATGGGTCATTAAGGAGAAGAACCATGGGCATTCTCGACGGCAAGCGGATCCTGGTGACCGGCGTGCTCACGGACGCCTCGATCGCCTTCCACGTGGCACGCGTGGCGCAGGAGCAGGGCGCGACCGTGGTGCTGACCGCGTTCCCCCGGCCGACGCTGGTGGAGCGGATCGCCAAGCGGCTGCCGCGGCCCGCCCCGGTGATCGAACTCGACGTCACGAGCACCGAGCAGCTCGACTCACTCAAGGACCGCGTCAAGGAACACGTCGACGGCCTGGACGGCGTTGTCCACTCGATCGGGAACGCGCCGCAGGCCGCGCTTGGCGGTAACTTCCTCGCCACCGAGTGGGAGGACGTGGCGAAGGCCATGCACGTATCGACCTTCTCGCTCAAGTCACTCGCGATGGCGGCGCTGCCGCTGATGGCCGATGGCGGGAGCGTGGTCGGCCTCGACTTCGACGCGTCCGTCGCCTGGCCGGGCTATGACTGGATGGGAGTGGCCAAGGCGGGGCTTGAGTCCTGCGCCCGCTACCTCGCCCGCGACCTCGGCCCGCAAAAGGTGCGGGTCAACCTCGTGGCGGCGGGCCCGCTCAAGACGATGGCGGCCAAGTCCATCCCCGGCTTCGAGAAGTTCGAGGACGTGTGGGCGCAGCGCGCACCGCTCGGCTGGGACATCGCCAACCCGGAGGCCGCGGCGCGCGCCTGCGTCGCGCTGCTGTCCGACTGGTTCCCCGCGACCACCGGGGAGATCGTGCACGTCGACGGCGGGGTGCACGCGGTCGGCGTCTGATCGCCACCCGCGGTCTCGCCGGTTCTCCTTGCGCAGCGGTCGGTTGGTCCCGATACTGCATTCCATGGGAGGTTCTGCGGCCGAGATTCCTGCCTCGCCGGATGAGCAGCAGCCGGTCCCCGCTCTCCGCGCCTCTGACGCTGAGCGGGATCAGGTGGTAGCCAAGCTCAGGGATGAGTACGTCGCGGGCCGCCTCTCGCACGACACGTTCCTGCACCGGGTCGACGTGGTGCTCGAATCGCGGCGGCAGGCAGACCTGCCGCCGCTGGTC
>JAWWPV010000047.1:0-4352 GCA_033854775.1 Trebonia sp. | reverse complement strand
GGATTGCCAGCGGGATGAACCGGTCGGGCGCGCTCCCGCACCACTCGTCGATGTAGAAGTCATTCCACGCCTGCACGCACAGCGCGGCGAGCTTCTTGTCGCTGGCGCGGAAGAACGTGCCGCCGCCGAAGCCGGGGAACGACGGGAAGCACAGCGCCGCGTGCTCGCCGTCCAGGTCCATGTCCCTCACCCGGGCGGCGGGATCGTAGCAGCCGGGGATCATGTCCTCGTAGCGGACCGGGTCCAGGCCCCACTGCTCGCGTGGCTTGCCCGCGACGGCGTTGAGGCCGATCGTCGGGAAGACCTGGCCGTCGTAGTGCCACAGGTGCATCCCGTTGACTTCCTTGATCCGCGGCGCCTCGTCGCGGAACTGGGCCGGTATGCGGTCCTGCCAAACCCGGGGATGCTCGACGAGGTGATCGTCGACGGACACGATCTGGTGATGCTCCTGCAGCGGCATCTTCGCCCTCCAAAGTTTTTGCCCCGGCAATCTGACGCCGTGTCTACTTAAATGTATATCCTGTGAGGCGAGCCACACCAGAGCCACGGAGGAGAAATGACGAGCCAGCCAGGCGAGGAAGCCGCGGTGGAGCTGCCGGAAGACGTTGAGCGGCCAGAGGACGACGATCACGACCTGCTCACGTTCGGGGAGGCGGGCGCACGGCTTGAAATTGAGATCCGGACACTGCGTGCACGCCTGCGCGAACTCGAGGACGCCCAGCCGCGCGACGAGGCGGCCATCGAGGCGGCGACGGCCCGGCTCGTCGCGCTCCAGGACAGCGCCGAGCGCAACCGGGCGCAGCCCATCAACGACGAGAACTTCGAGAAGTTCTTCGGCTACCCGGGCACGGCGCGCCGCAATACGACCTGGTAGAAACCACCCGGTTCCTACCTCACCATCATCAATCCGCCGTCCACGGAGAAGATCTGGCCGGTGATGAACCGCGAGCCCGGGCCGGCCAGGAACACCAGCACCGGCACCAGGTCGCGGTCGATGTCGCCGAGCCTCCCGTCGATCGGCATCTCCGCCTTGAGCGTGGCGTCGAGTGCGGCCAGCTGGTCCGGGGCCATCAGCGAGCGGGTCTTGGCGTACATCGGGGTGGCGATCGCCGGCGCGATCATGTTGACGGTGATCCCGAGATGGCCCCACTCCTGGGCGACGGTCCGCGTCCACGCCACGACCGCGCCCTTGCTCGCCGCGTAGTGCGCCTTGTTGCGCAGCCCGATCACCCCGGCCGAGGAGGCGAAGTTGATGATCCGGCCGCCGCTCTGGCCAAGGTAGCGGAACGCCGCCTGATTGGTCAGGAACGTGCCCCTGGCGTTGACCGCGAGCACCTTGTCCCAGTCCTCGACGGCGATGTCCGCCGCGGGCGCGCCCGGGGCGATCCCCGCCGCGTGCACGAGCACGTCAAGGCCGCCGAGCTCCGCCGTGGCCGCCGCGAAGGCACCGTCCACCGAGGCCTTGCCGGACACGTCGGCTTCGATGAACCGGGCCCAGCCGGGACCCGCGGCGGTCGCCTTCCCGGCGATCTCGGTGCCCGGGCCTGCCTGAATGTCGAGCGAGATCACGTGCGCGCCGTGCGCGGCGTAGGCGCCGACGACGCCGGCGCCCATGCCGCTCGCTCCGCCGGTCACGATGGCGCGGACGCCCTCGAGGGGGTCGGTCATGTCGGGATCCTTCCCGTTACGCCAGCCGCTCCGCTACAGGACCGCGCCGGAGATCTTCAGCTCGATGATCTTGTCCATGTCGAGGCCGAGCTCGCCGAGCACCTCGTCGGTGTGCTCGCCGTGCCCTGGGGCGCGGGTGGGCGTGCCCGACTCGCCGTTGAACTGCAACGGGGCGGGCACCAGCTTGAAGGGGGTGCCGTTGGCGTCCTTGAGGTCCTTGACGTAACCGTTCGCCACGATCTGCGGGTCGGACAGGACGTCGATCGGCCGCTGCACCGGCGCCCACGCCCCGCCGGTTGAATTGAGCAGCCGCACCGCCTCGTCGTACGTGCGCGCGCTGAACAGCGCGGCCAGCTCGGCGACGGCCTCCTTGTTGTTCTTCATCCGCGCGGCGTGGTCGGCGAACCGGGGGTCGTCGATAAGCTCAGGCTTGCCGAAGGCGGTGACGAGGGCCGGCCAGAACCGGTCTGTCTGGAGCATGACGAGGAAGACGAACCGGCCGTCGGCCGTCTGGTAGCTGTTGACCATCGCGTTTGGCGCGTCCGACGGCTTGTAGCGGGGGGCGCGGGCGACGCCGAACGCGCCGGAGCCCGCGAGGGTGGCGCCAAGCGACCAGGCACCCTGCGACAGCAGCGATCCGTCGACGGTCAGCGCCTCGCCGGTGCGCTCCCGGTGCAGCAGCGCCGCCGCGATGCCGCCGGCCAGGGTGAGGCCGCCCGTCACGTCGCCGAACGCCGCGCCCGGCTGCGTCACGGGGTAGCCAAGTTCATCAGGGCTGGCGGTGTCGGCCGCGCCGGCGCGCGCCCAGAAGGTCGAGTTGTCGTAGCCGCCGGTGTTCGCGTCCGGCCCGAGCGGGCCGTGCGCGGAGCCGCTGGCGAAGACGATCTTCGGGTTCACGGCCCGGATGTCATCGACGTCGATACGCAGCTTCTTGCGCTGGTTCGGCAGGAAGTTGGTCAGGAAGACGTCGGCCGTCTCGGCGAGCCGCAGCAGCAATTCGTGCCCCTCGGGGGACTTCAGGTCAAGCCCGACGCTGCGCTTGCCCCTGTTCGGCAGCTCAACCATGTGCGCCACGCCGCCAAGGGGGACGAGGCCCGAGGTCACCAGGCCGCGCTGCGGGTCGCCTGTCTCCGGATGCTCGACCTTGATCACGTCCGCGCCCCACTCGGCGAGGACCGCGCCGGCCACCGGCACGTAGGTCCAGGACGCGACCTCGAGCACCCGGATTCCGCGCATGATCTCGACCACAACTGGCTCCTCGTCATTGATAGTGCTTGGCCCACTGGCCATGCCATCGTTATAACGTATACTTGCTGTCAGAAACAAGGCGTGATGGCGAAAGGTGAAGATGCAGAAGCCTCCTCCTTCCCAGCTCAGGCCGAGCTTTCTCCTGACGCGAGACATGGACAAGATGGCCGATTGTGATCGGCGCTGACGGAGGCCTGAGTGGACCTTGACTTTACGGCGGAGCAGGCTGACTTCCGCGAGGAGGTACGGACCTGGCTGGCGGAGAACGCGCCAAGGGAGCCAAGGCCGCACTCCTGCACCAGCGGCATGCGCGAGTACGACCTTGCCTGGCAGCGCACGCAGTGGGAGGGCGGCTGGGCGGGCATGGCCTGGCCGAAGGAGTACGGCGGCCGCGGGCTCGCCACGCTGCAGCAGCTGATCTGGTACGAGGAGTACGCCCGGGCCGGGCTGCCCGCCATCGACTCGACTTTCGTCGGGCTCAACCACGCGGGGCCGACGCTGATCGCGGAGGCCAGCGAAGCGCAGAAGGCCTTCCACCTGCCGCGCATCCTGCGCGGCGAGGACATCTGGTGCCAGGGCTTCTCCGAGCCGGGCGCCGGGTCCGACCTGGCGTCGCTGTCCACCCGCGCCCAGGTTGACGGTGACCACTTCGTGGTCACCGGGCAGAAGATCTGGACCAGCTTCGCGATGCTCGCCGACTACCAGGAGTTGCTTGTCCGCACCGACCGCGGCGGCTCGAAGCACCACGGCATCACCTGGCTGATCTGCGACATGCGCACACAAGGCATCGAGGTGCGCCCGATCGAGACGATCGAGGGCGGCGCGGAGTTCTGCGAGTGCTTCTATGACGAGGTCCGCATCCCGGTGGCGAACATCGTCGGGATGAGGGACGGCGGCTGGAAGGTCGCGATGTCCACGCTGTCGTTTGAGCGCGGTACCGGGTACACGGCCAGCCAGGTCCGGCTGTCCGAGGTCGTGGAGAATCTCATCGAGCTCGCGAGGGAGCGGACCGGGCCCGACGGCCGTCGGCCGGCCATCGCCGACGAGGAGATCGCGGTCCGGCTAGCCACCGCCCGCGCGGAGGTAGCCGCGCTGCGCGCGATGACCTATGCGGGCATCTGCCGGAACCTGCGCTCGGACATGCCGGGTCCCGAGGGCTCGATGCTCAAGCTGTA
This sequence comes from Trebonia sp., assembly GCA_033854775.1. Taxonomy (GTDB): domain Bacteria; phylum Actinomycetota; class Actinomycetes; order Streptosporangiales; family Streptosporangiaceae; genus Trebonia. Next base: position 261 of record JAWWPV010000047.1, on the reverse strand, counting down.
CTTCGCCGAGATCGCCAAGCGGGTCGCCAGGCTGGCGATGGACATCCTCGGCGCGGACAGCCTGCGCGCGACCAGTCGCTGGGACCGGCCGTTCGGCTGGTCAGGCAACTACCTTTACTCCTTTTCGACCTCCATCGGCGGAGGCACGTCGGAAATCCAGCGCAACATCATCGGCGACCGGGTTCTCGGTCTCCCGCGGTAGTCGGAGGCATCGGTGGATCTTCTCCCCTCTCAGGAACAACTCGAACTCGCGGGGCTCGC
>JAWWPV010000046.1:0-2826 GCA_033854775.1 Trebonia sp. | reverse complement strand
TCTCCAGCTGGCTGGCCGTGGCGTCGAGCGCCTGGTTCGCCGCGGTGCCCATCTCGGTCGAGGTGCCGTAGTCCATCGTCAGGATGTTGACGGTGTTCGGGGTGAAGCCAGTGGAGCGGGCCGTCGTGAGGACGGATTCGCCGGTGGACGTGAACCCGGTCGGCAGCACCGGGATCGTGTAGGAGATCGTGAGTTGCTTGCCGTTGGCGCTGGCCCACGACCGGACCTGGGCGAGCGCCTGCGCGGTGAGCGCGAGGTCCGAGCTGTTGTACTGCTCGTTGGACTCGATGTCGAAGTCGAGGTGAGACACGTTGAACGTGGTGACCACGTTCTCGACCTGCGCGGCCATCGCGGCGGCCGAAGAGCACTGGGCGCCGAGGTCCGTGCCGTTGGTGTCGACGGTGTAGCCGCCGAAGGAGATGCTGACGTCGCCGCCCTCGGCCTGGAGCGCGGAGACCTGCGACTGCCAGCCGGACTGGTTGGGCAGCGACCACTGGCAGCTGGAGCCGTTGGCGAAGGCGAGGGTGAAGAACTGGGTTCCGTAGTCGGCCGCGACCGTGGTGAGCGTGGTGTTGCTCAGGCCGGTGTCGACGTAGGGGGCGAACACGTGCGCGGGCCAGGCGGTGGCCGCCCGGGCGGACTTGGCGCTGGTGACGCCGATGACAGCGAAGACGGCCGCGATGCCGACTACTACGGCGACGGCGGCAGGCAGCACGCGGGTGAAGAGCCTGGAGACCGGAGGGCTGGCGGCAGAGCGCAGACGTGCAGCTCGGGACACTGGGGGGTTCTCCTCTCGATGAGCCGGTGGTCAGGCACCCCCACTGCTGCTCCGCCTGACCTTTTCTTAGGAAAGTTTCTTAATAGATCACGCACACGGTAGCGCCGGCGTGTCGCAACGTCAACACCTGACCATTGACGCGATCTCAGCCGCGAGTTACAGTCCCCTCAATTAATAAGAAAGTTACTTATTAATTAGCTGCGCTGACCTCGTCCCCGGGAGGCCGCAATGCCCGCACCGTTCCGCTTCCACCTGCCCACGTTCAAGTGCCGCCCGCGCTGGCTGGCCCTGCTCGCCTGCTGTCTGCTGCTCCTCGGCCTCGGCGTCGCCGCGACCGCGCCAAGCGCCGCAGCACAGACCAACCTGCTCACCAACGGCGACTTCGCGATCGGCGGCACGTCCGGCTGGACCTGCTCGTCCGGCGACACGGTGGTGACCTCGCCGACCTACGACGGCTCGTCCTACGCGCTGGCCGGCACGCCGGCCGGCAGCGACTACGCGCAGTGCAGCCAGGTCGTCAGCGTCCAGCCGTCCTCCTCCTACGCGCTGACTGGCTGGGTCGAGGGCGACTACGTCTACCTCGGCGACAGCGGCACCGGCAGCACCGACACCAACGACTGGACGCCGTCCGCGGCGACGTGGACCGAGCTGTCGACCAGCTTCACCACCGGCTCGGCCACGACCAGCGTCACCATCTACATCCACGGGTGGTACGCGCAGCCGGAGTTCTACGCCGATGACCTGGCGCTGACCGGACCCGCCGGGAGCGGCGGCGGCGGTGGCGGCGGGACGACGGCGCCTGCCGCGCCCGCGAACCTGGCGGTCACCGGCACCACGTCCTCGTCGGTCTCGCTTTCCTGGGCCGCACCATCGGGCACGGTCACCGGCTACCACGTGTCGCAGGACGGCGGCCAGGTGGCCACCGTCACCGGCACGACCGACACCGTCACTGGTCTCGCGGCCTCGACCAGCTATACCTTCACCGTCAGCGCCTACAACTCCGCGGGCCAGTCGCCGGCGTCCAACCAGGTCAGCGCGACCACGGCCGCCAGTTCCGGCGGGGGCGGCGGCGGTTCAAGCGGCCTGCCCGCGCACGTCCTGATGGGCTACTGGCAGGACTTCACCAACGGCGCCACCCCGCTCACCCTGGCGAACGTCCCAGCCAGCTACAACCTGGTCGCCGTGGCATTCGGCACCGCGACGACCACACCGGGCCAGGTCACGTTCAGCCTGGACTCGACGCTGGCATCAGACCTCGGCGGGTATACGCAGCAGCAGTTCATCGACGACATCGCAACGCTGAAAGCGCGCGGCCAGAAGGTCATCCTCTCGGTCGGCGGCGCGAACGGCGCGATCTCCGTGGACGACGCGGCGAGCGCGAGCGCCTTCGCCAGCAGCGTCTACTCGCTCATCCAGCAGTACGGGTTCAACGGCGTGGACATCGACCTGGAGAACGGGGTCAACCCCACGTACATGGCCTCAGCGCTCGAGCAACTGGAGAGCGACGCGGGCTCAAGCCTCATCATCACTCTCGCCCCCCAGACCGTCGACACGCAGACCACGGGAGGCGACTACTTCCAGCTCGCGCTCGACATCCAGCCGATCCTCACCATGATCAACACCCAGTACTACAACTCGGGCACGATGAACGGCTGCGACGGGAACGTCTACGCCGAAGGCACGGAGAACTTCATCACCGCCCTCGCCTGCACCGAGCTCGAGGGCGGGCTGTCGCCCTCCCAGGTGGGAATCGGACTCCCCGCATCCACCTCCGCCGCCGGCAGCGGTTACGTCGCTCCGTCGGTCGTCGACGACGCGCTCGACTGCCTGGCCGCCGGGGCCAACTGCGGGAGCTTCGTCCCGCCGCAGACCTGGCCAGGGATCCGTGGCGTCATGACCTGGTCTATCAACTGGGACGCCGCCAACGGCTACAACTTCGCCAACACAGTAGCCCCCTATCTATCCACGCTCCCCTAACGGGAGCTCAGGAGGGACGCGGCCGGCTGTCCGCGCCCCTCCTGAGGCCCCGCTGGCCGGGAAGCCGCGCA
>JAWWPV010000045.1:0-3849 GCA_033854775.1 Trebonia sp. | reverse complement strand
CCGGAGCGGCCGCCCTCGGGGCGGTCACGGCGGGCCCGGCCGCTGCGGCCGCCGCTGGGCCAGCCGCAGGACTCGATGCAGGTTGGAACCCCGACCCGGACAGCCCGCGATTCACGCTGGCCGTCATGCCCGACACGCAGTTCATGTACTGGGGCTCCCAGGGCAGCGTGAACCCCGAGCCGCAAGAAGAGTCCTTCCGCTACATCATCGCCAACAGCGGCAAGGGATCCGCCGACAACATCGTCTTCATGGCGCACCTTGGTGACCTGACCGAAGACGCGCAAGCCTCGTCGTTCAGCTACGTGAACAAGGCCTTTGACATCATGGACGACGCCGACGCCGCCTACAGCGTCCTGGCTGGCAACCACGACGTCAGCGGAGACGACACCCGCGGCAGCACGCCGTACCTGACGACCATGGGACCGCAGCGGTTCAAGAAGTCCAAGACCTTCGCGGGCTCCGACTCAAGCGGCTACAACACCGCGCACATCTTCCGGGCCGGCGGGCGCGAATGGCTGCTGCTCGCCATGGACTGGCGGACATCCACCGCCGGCTTCGACTGGGCCAACCAGTTCCTGAAGGAAAACCCTGGTCTGCCGGTCATCCTCACCACGCACGAGATCGTCGGATCCACCTACGACGACAACGTGTACCCGTACCAGGCGGGCGACCCGGAGAACGACGCCGCGTTCTCCAGTTACGGCCAGACGGTCTGGGACAGCCTCGTCAACGAGAACGACCAGGTCTTCCTCACCCTCAACGGCCACTACTGGCCGCCGGGGCGCACGACCACCCAGAACGCCGCAGGCAACGACGTGCACCTGCACATCACCAACTACCAGAACCGCTACTTCGGCGGCGGCGCCATGCTCCGGCTCTACCACTTCGACCTCACCCGGAACACGATCGACGTGGAAACGCTGTCCCCCTGGGCGCTGGCACAGCGGAGCAACGTGCTCGCCACGCAGGAAGCCAAGCTCACCAGTGCCGTCGACCGCTTCGCCGTCCCGGTCGACTTCGAAGGCCGCTTCTCCAGCATCGTCACCACCGCCGCAGTGACATCGCGACCCGCGAGCAAGGTCCTGGTCCCCGGCACGCTGGCCTACTGGCGGTTCGACAACGGCGGCGCCAACGGTACCCCGGTCACCGCCAGCCAGACAATCCGCGACCTGTCCGGCCACGGCAACGACCTGACCACCCTCGTCACCGTCCCCGGCAGCGCCGGCAACGCCCTGACCTGGTCCGACCAGCACCACCCGGACCAGCCCGGACAGGGCAGCCTGTACTTCGACGGCGGCCAGAACCCGCTGCACGGCGCGTACCTGACCACCGGCCAGAAGGCCCCGCTGAACACCGAGGCGTTCAAGTCCGGGTTCACCATCGAGACCTTCGTGAACATCCCGCTCGACTGGGACTCCAGCAACAACTCCTGGATGTCGGTCCTCAGCCGCTGGGGCGAAGCCGGCCAGGCTGCCAGGAGCGGCCAGAACACCGACCCGAACGAGCCCATCGCCACGCTCAGTTTCTCCGGCGACCGGGAACCACAGTGGAACTCCTATCCGCTGAACATCACCTGGCCGACGACGAACTGGGGCCAGGGCCTGCCCGAGGGCACCTGGTGGCACCTGGCGGTGGTCAACGACGGCAAGCACACGGTGCTGTACATCGAGGGCTGCCCGACCGTCGACAACCCGACCCTGCTTGAGTCCGTCGGCATCACGCAGCTCGGGCTGCCCTGGGCACTCGGCGGCTACGAATACGGCGGGGGCATCAACCAGATCTTTCATGGTTACGTCGGCGACGTCCGCATCGTGAACCGGCCGCTGCCGGTTAGCGAGTTCCTGCTTAACCAGTAACGGAAGCCCGACGCCACCGCCTGCCTGCTGCAGTTCGCCAGGCCGAGCAGCCGCCGCGGGTCATGCCCCACTTATGCTGAAGAGTCGTCTGTTGCCGCTCACCGGCATCGCGTTCGTCGCGCTCATCCTGAGCTCCGTATTTATCGTAAACACACCAGACAGCACTGCGAGCGCGGGCACGGTGCTCGCGTACTACCGGACACACGGGCACGTAACGTTCATCTCGGCGCTGCTGACCGGCCTCGGTATCATCTTCGGGCTGTTCTTCTACGGCTACCTGCGTGAGTACCTGCGCCAGGACCGTGCCACCCGCTGGCTGGCGTCAACCGCTTTCGGCGGCGCGCTGCTGTTCGCGACAGGCGGGGCTCTCGCGGCAGGCTCGTTCTTTTGCGCCTTCCTCCAAGCCGGACGTCCTGACCGCGGCCACGGCGCAGAGCATCAACCTGATTCAGGGTGATGTCGGCACCGGGCTGATGCAGGCCGGTCTCGGCGTGTTTTACCTCGCGACCGCCGCCGCGATCCTTCGCGGCAGGCTCCTGCCTGCCTGGCTGGGCTGGGTATCAGTAGTCGTCGGCCTGGTTGCGGCGTCGGTGTTCCTCACGTTCATCGCGTTCATAGCCACCGCGCTCTGGGTCGTCACGGTCGCCATCATGCTGTCGGTCAAGGCTGCGCACGAACGCGCCGAGCAGCAGAGCACGCAACCCGAGCCGGAGTACGTCGGCACCCCGTAGAAGACCGGCCAAGCGGTCCCGCCGATCGCCCTGGCCAGGGACGACCGGCGGGACAAGGCTGACCCCTGCGGCCCTGCACCGACGGCCGCCCGGCGGTCGCGCCTGCCCTCGGTTCACTGCCTTGCCCGCCAGTTCCTCTGGCTGGCGCACCTTGATGACGCGGATCGTGCGGTCCGGGAAGGCGATCCGGGACCGGTCGTTGTTGTCCTTCGACTTGAGTGCGATTTTCTCCGTTCCGGAGTTGGCGATGCGCAAGGGCAGCGCTGACAATGACCGTGGTTACCTGGCGGTTATCAATCACCTTGTTGAGACCGGTGACGATACTGTCCACCATGGACATACGGACCCGCCCCCGACTGTTAACGCCAAATTCACCAGGTGCCTGGCGGCTACGCGTCTCATGCAATTCGGTGCCTGATCACCTCGGGTTTTGCGCTGACTGTCCGTGCGCCGGCCGGCCAGGGGTAAGTTTGCTGCCCACCAGCAGTGATTCGGCAAGATTTTGACTGATTCCGGCCCGGCGACGATGTCCGGCTTCGCCGGCTGGCACCGACGTAACTGTCGAGTGGCGCCACCAAGGCGCCGGACCGAAGGGAGAGTTCCGTGAAGTACATGATCTTGCTGAGCGGGTCCCAGCGCGATTACGACGCCATGGCCGGCCGAGCCGGCCGTGACGAGCCGGGCTGGACAACTGCCGACTTCGCGGCGCTGGGCTCGTTCATGGAGTCGTTCACCAGGGAACTCGCCGAATCCGGCGAGCTGGTGGAAACGCGCGGGCTGACCGAGCCCGCGCATGCCCGCCGGATCCGCCTGCAGCAGGGCGTGCCAGTGGTTACCGATGGCCCGTACGCGGAGGCTGAAGAGGTGCTCGCGGGATACTGGGTCGTCGAGTGCGACAGCGCCGAGCGCGCGATCGCGATCGCCACCCGGGTCACGGCGGCCCCCGGCCCCGCGCACGTACGGGACCGGGCCTACGTGGACGTGCGGCAAGTCGCGGAGTCCCGGGACGAGCTGGAGCCCTGACCACCATGGACGAGCCGGTAGCCGGGAGCCTGTGGCGTGACCTCGCGCCGCAGGCCCTCGGCGCCCTGGTTCGCCGCTACGGTCACTTCGACCTGGCAGAGGACGCCGTGCAGGAAGCACTGCTCGCGGCCAGCGTCCAGTGGCCACAAGAAGGAGTCCCAGCTAGCCCGCGCGGCTGGCTGATCACCGTCGCGGCGCGCCGGCTCACCGACCTGCTACGCGCCGAGGAGGCCCGTCGC
>JAWWPV010000044.1:0-2649 GCA_033854775.1 Trebonia sp. | reverse complement strand
GACCAGCGTCGCGGTGAAGCTGGTGGGGGTGTCGGGGAGCCGCTCCTTGCTGTGGTCGGCGGTGCCGAACTCGGCCTCGAGGTCCCAGTAGCCGGCCGAGCGGAACTTGATCCGCTCCCACTCCCGGTCGGCGACCAGGCGGGTCGCGACCGACTGGACCCGGCCCGCCGACAGCTTCGGCATGACCTTCTTCCACAGCACCGGGGAGACCTCGTAGCCGTAGAGCCGGTCGAGCACGCGCCGGGTCTGGTAGGCGTCGACCTTGCCGTCGTTGAGCTGGGTCGGGTTGGCGATGGCGCGGGCGATCGCCTCCGGGGTGATCTCGTGGAAGACCATCCGCCTCGTGGGCACCTTTGGCTTGAGCTCTTCCTTCAGGTGCCAGGCGATGGCCTCGCCCTCGCGGTCCTCGTCAGTGGCGAGGTAGAGCTCGTCGGCGTCCTTGAGCAGCGCCTTGAGCTTGGAGACCTGCTGCTTCTTGTCGCTGGGCACGACGTAGAGGGCCTGGAAGTCGTTGTCGACGTCCACGCCAAGGCGGGCCCACGGCTGCGCCCGGAACTTTTCCGGGATTTCTGCCGCTTTATCAGGCATGTCTCGGATGTGGCCGATGCTTGATTCGACCACATAGCCCTTGCCGAGATAGCCGGCGATAGTCCGGGCTTTAGCCGGGGACTCAACGATCACCAGCCTGGTGCCGTGACCGCTGCCGTTCCCGTTGCTGGCGCCATTCTTGCTGGTCGCCGGCCCGTTATCGCCGTTGTCGGAGGCCGCTGCCGTCTTGCCTGCGGCCTTGCTTTTTCCTGGCACGCTCTTTTCCAACCTCACATCCGCGCCATGGCCCGTCACGCCTCGGCGGGCTTCCCGCCACGTCGACGCGACGCCCACCGCAAGTACCATACGCGGCGTAGCCACGAAATGCCCGTCCCCGCCGTTATCCCTGCAACCCGATTAGCCGTCCAGACTGTTCCCGGCGTGCGCTGCGCCACATCGAAGTCCGCGCAATCCGGGCCCGGAAGTTGCCCGCTCCGTCTTGCGCACTCCGTGAACGGAAGCACAATAAGAGGTAATGAGCGAGTATGACTACCTCGTCTTGTACCTGCCGCGCGGCACGTCACGCGACGCCGCGCGGCGCATCCTCACGGATCACGCGGAGTACGGGTCGTGGGAGCTAGCCAAGCTCCGGCTGTTCGCTGACGGCAGTAGGAGAGCTACTCTCCGCCGCCGAATAATACGCGCCGTAAGGACCCTTTGACACCAGTTCGGCCTAGCAGATGTCAAGCAGCCGGTCGAGGACGCGGACGCCGAAGCGGAGGCCGTCCAGCGGGACGCGCTCGTCGACGCCGTGGAACATGCCGGAAAAATCAAGCTCCGACGGCAGGCGCAGCGGGCTGAACCCGAAGCAGCGGATGCCGAGCTTGGAGAAATGCTTCGCGTCGGTCCCGGCGGACAGGCAGTAAGGGACGACGGTCCCCTCCGGGTCCTCGGCGAGCAGGGAAGCGGACATGGCGTCCCACAGGTGCCCGTCGGCCGTCGTCTCAAGCGCGATGTCGTGGTGGATAAATTCCCGGCTGACCGCCGTGCCGAGCAGCCGGTCGATCTCGGCGAAGAACTCCTCTTCGCGCCCGGGCAGGAAGCGCCCGTCCAGCTCGCCGGACGCGGTCTGCGGTATGACGTTGACCTTGTAGCCCGCCTTGAGCCCGGTCGGGTTGACGGTGTGCTGCGTGGTCGCGCCGATCATCTTGCTCATCCCGCCGAGCTTGCCGATGATGCTGGCCGGGTCCTCGGGGTTGAAGTCAACGCCAAGGGCTTCGCTGGCCTTCTCGAGGAACGCCACGGTCGAGTCCGGGAGCTGGTTTGGCCACTGGTGCCTTCCTACCCTGGCGATCGCCTCCGCGAGCGTGGTGACCGCGTTGTCGGTGTGGATCATCGACCCGTGCCCCGCCGTGCCGTTCGCGGTCAGCTTCATCCAGGCCAGGCCCTTTTCCGCGGTCTGCACCGCGTAGAGCCGCTGGTCGCCGACGGACACGCTGAACCCGCCAACCTCACCGATTGCCTCGGTGACACCCTCGAACAGGTCCGCGTGCTGCTCGACGAGGAAGCCGGCGCCCCAGTTGCCGCCCGCCTCTTCGTCCGCGGTGAAGGCGAGCACGACGTCTCTGGCGGGCTTGCTTCTGTCTGCCCCTTCGACCCGCGCGACGAGGCTGGTCCGCTTCGGGTGCGACTCAAGCACCGCCGGCGTGAGCCCCACCTCGCCGAGCAGCCCGGCGACGTACTCGGCGGCCTTCCGCTCCCCGGGCCCGGAATGATCACCCGGATTCGTCGTATCGATCCTGATCAGGTCGCGGCAGATGCTCACGACCTCATCCTGCGCAGCTGGCACGGCGTTCTCCGTCATCGTCTCATCCTCGCACCGTCTGGCTGCCCGCATGTAGCCCGCTGGACGGTTCGCCACAGCGCGGAAGGTTTGCTAACCTAAGCCAGCCGCATTGAGCGGCATCACTCGTCCGGGTGGCGGAATAGGCAGACGCGCTAGCTTGAGGTGCTAGTGACCGGTAACGGTTGTGGGGGTTCAAGTCCCCCCTCGGACACGTTAAATCCCCACGGGTGGCCGTTTACGGGCATGCTCGGTTGTCACCCGCGCTCAGCCTCCGG
>JAWWPV010000043.1:0-17477 GCA_033854775.1 Trebonia sp. | reverse complement strand
TCTCCGCTCCTGGCCGGCGCTCCCGGCGAGGCAGGCCCGGCTAGCCAGGCCGGCCAGGCCGATCCGGTGGCGCTGCGGGTCAGCAACGTGGTGCGGGCCTTCGGCGGCGTCAGGGCGGTGGACGGTGCCAGCTTCGAGGTGCGCCGGGGCTCGCTGACCGGGCTCATCGGCCCGAACGGAGCCGGCAAGAGCACGATGATCAACCTGATCTCCGGTTTCGACGCACCGGACTCCGGGGTCATCGAATTCGACGGCAAGCGCATCGACGGCAAGCCAGCGCACGCCGTCGCCCGGCTCGGGCTGATGCGCAGCTTCCAGACGCCCAGGGAGTGGGGCGGGCTGACCGTCATGGACAACATGCTGCTGTCGGCGCCGGTCGCAGGGCGGGACACGGTCTGGCGCGGGCTGCTGACCGCACGACGGCTGCGGACCGCCGAGAACGCCGACCGGGTGCGCGCCAGGGAGCTGCTCGACGCGGTCGGCCTGCTGCGGCTCAAGGACGAGCCCGCCGGGAACCTGAGCGGCGGCCAGAAGCGGCTGCTCGAGTTCGCGCGGCTCGCCGCCGCTACCCCCCGGCTCGTGCTCCTCGACGAGCCGCAGGCGGGCGTCAACCCGGTGCTCAGGGAGCGGATGGCCGATCTCATCCTCGCCATGGTGGCGGCCGACATCACCGTGCTCATGGTCGAGCACAACCTGCCGTTCCTCGAACGCCTCTGCGGCCACGTCATCGTCATGGCCCTCGGCCAGACCATCGCGTCCGGGTCGATGGCGGAACTGCGCGCGAACCGCGACGTCGTGGACGCCTACCTAGGTCAGGAGCACGCTGCCGATGTCTGAGCTGCCCCCCATCTCCAGCCCCGAGTCGCCGGCGTCCGGCGAGCCGTACCTGGTGATCAAGGACCTCACGGCCGGCTACGGCGGCCCGCCGATCATCGAGGGAGTGACCCTGGAGGCCAGGGCCGCCTCCATCACGGCGATCGTGGGGCCCAACGGAGCGGGGAAATCGACCCTGATGAAGGCCATCGCGGGGGTCCTGCGGCCGTCGAGCGGCGAGATCCGGGTCTGCGGTGAGGCCGCCACCGGCCTGACCGCGGACAAGCTGGTCCGCCGCGGCATGGCCTACGTGCCGCAGGTCGCCAACGTGTTCCCCTCGCTGACCGTGTACGAGAACCTCGAAATGGGCGCGTACACCAGCAAGTCTGGTGTCCGGGCCAGGATCGAGGAGCTGTACGAGCTGTTCCCCGACCTGCGCCCCGCGGCCCGGCGGCCGGCCAGGACGCTGAGCGGCGGGCAGCGGAACATGCTGGCGATGGCCCGCGGCCTCATGTCCCGCCCCAAGGTTCTCCTGGTCGACGAGCCCACGGCGGGCATGGCACCGAAGTTCGAGACGGCGGTGTGGGAGCACATCATCCGGGTCCGGCAGACCGGCGTCGCGGTGGTCGTCGTCGAGCAGAACACCCGCCGCACCCTTAGCCACGCCGACTGGGCCTACGTGCTCGTGCTCGGCAAGAACCGGCTGTCCGGTCCGCCCGCACAGCTGCTTAACGACGAGGAGGTGGTCTCGCTCTACATCGGCGGTGGCGCATGACGGTGCGCTTCCGCCGCGTCTGAACTGACTCAACGAGGAGACGCTAGTGATACCTGTCCTGAAGATACCCAGAACAACCCGCGCCTGTCTATGCGTCGCGGTCGTCGCGTCGCTGGCCGGCCTGACCGCCTGTGCCACGACCGCGTCATCCGGGGGCACTTCCTCCGGGTCGTCCGGCAGTGGGCCGATCACCTTCGGCGTGCTGCACCCCTTCACCGGCGCCTACGCCTCCGTCGGCGAGGCCGCGCTCCAGGGCGTCACGGTCGCAGCCAGCGAGATTAACGCCAACGGCGGCATTCTCGGCCGCAAGCTGCAACTCGTGCACGCCGACACGCTCGGCGACCCGGTGGACGCCGTGCCCGCCGCCGAGCACATGGTCGCGTCCAACCACCCGGTCGGCATCATCGGCCCAGGCGGTCTTGAGATCGGGGCGATCCAGCGGATCCTGGACGCCGACAAGATCCCGTTCATGTTCGAGGGCGGCGACACCGCCTTCGACAACACGACCGATCCCATGCTCTGGCGGGACAGCCCCTCCGATCTTCAGGAGGGGGTGGCGATGGCGGTGTGGGCGCTTGAGCACGGCTACAAGAAGGCCGCCTTCATGATGTCAAGCATCACGACCGCGCAGGACTTCATCCCCTTCATCCAGGCCGCGTACAAGGCAGGCGGCGGCACGATCGTGGCCAACGAGACGCTCACGCCCGGCCTTACCTCCTACCGGACCGAGGCGCTGAAGGTCGAGCAGGCGAAGCCCGACGTGATCTTCAGCCAGATGGAGCCGCCAACGGCCGCGGTCCTGACGCAGGACTTCAAGGAAATCAACAACCTCGCCATCCCGATCATCGCCAGCGACACCAGCGCCGCGGCCGAGTGGATCAAGGCCGTCACCCCGGCGGTCGCCAACAAGGCCGTGCTGTCGGCCGAGGGCGCGTCGTCCACCTCACCGGCCAACACGGTGTTCATGCAGTACTTCAACCAGGATTACAAGGGCCAGCAGCCACTCGCGAGCGCGACGTACGCCTACGACGCCACCATCGCGCTAGCGCTGGCCATCGACAAGGCCGGGTCGACCGACGGCCCGACCTATGCCAAGGACATTCCGCTCGTGACCTCCCCGCCGGGAACGACCGTCTACGACTACAAGACGGCACTGGCCGACCTGAAGGCGGGCAAGAAGGTCAACTACGACGGCGCGAGCGGGAACATGGACTACAACCAGTTCCACAACGTGTTCGGCCCCTACGAGCTCGTCCGTTCCAACCTGGCCGGAGTCGAGCAGCCCGTGGGCACCGTCTCCGCGAGCCAGCTGGAGAAGGCCACTCCCAAGGGCCAGTGATCCGCTCCTAGAGCCAGTGCGCCGCCCCGCGGCTGCCCGGCCGGCGACACCGCCGGCCGGGCAGCCCGCTGGCCAGGATCAGCGCGGGCTGGGATGAGCAAGCCGCTTCCGTTCGGGATCATCAAGATCTTCCTACCGAACGGGGGCGTGGCTGCGCGCATCACCCGCATGACCGCGGGCACCGGCCCGGGCCTGGCGCGGCGGACGCCGCCTCAGGCGCCCTGTCCGGCGGCGCTGTTCGCTGCCCCGGCGCCGGCGATCCGGCCGAACACCGCGCCCGCCGTGAGCCCGCTGCCGCCCGGGTAATTGAAGTAGAACAGGCCGCCGACCAGCTCGCCGCACGCGTACAAGCCGGGAATCGCGTCGCCTTCTTCCGAGAGCACGTTCGCGGTGCGGGGGTCGATCGCCAGGCCGCCGAACGTGAACGTGATGCCGCAGGTGATGTGGTACGCCTCGAACGGCGGGGTGTCGAGCACGTTGGCCCAGTTCGACTTGCGCGGGGTGATGCCGTCGGTGCCCCTGCCGTCCTTGACGTTGGGGTTGAACGGGATTTCCGCCTGGACGGCCTCGTTGTAGCGCTTCACCGTGTCGAGGAAGGCGACGGGGTCAACGCCGTCGAGCCTGCGGGAGAGCTCCTCGAGGCTGTCGGCGGTCACCTTGGTGACCTCCCTGATGTGGTACTCGTCGCGCAGGAGGTGCCTCACCTTGGCGTCGAATACCTGCCACGCGAACTGCCTGGGCTGCTGCAGGACCTCCCGGCCGTACCTGGCGTAGGTGAGGTTGCGGAAGTCGAAGCCCTCGTCCACGAAGCGCTTGCCGTCCGCGTTCACGATGATCCCGAACGGGTAGCTGTGCTTCTGGAAGCCGTCGCCGATATCGCGGTCACCGAACTCGGGCGCGTTCCTGTCCCAGCCGACCGCGTGGCAGCCGGACCAGTTGCCGGCCGCCCGCGCGCCGATGTCCAGCGCCATCTGAATGCCGTCGCCGGTGTTGAAGCGGGTCCCGCGCACCTTCGCGAGATCCCAGCCTGGACCGAGGTAGCGGGTCCGCCACGCGGCGTTGGCCTGAAAACCACCGCAGGCAAGCACCACCGCGTCCGCGGGTATGTCCTGCGTCGTCCCGTCCCTGTGCCGCACCCGCACGCCCGCCAGCCGCCCGCCGTCCTGAATCAGGGCGATGGCACGGGCCTCATAACGGACGGTGATCCCGGTGCGCTCGGCCGTGCCCCAGAGTGCGTCGACGAGGCCACGGCCGCCGCCCACCGCCTCGACGGTGAGCCCGCCCCAGAACTTGTACCGCCCGTCGACCTTGAACGCCTGGCGGTTGTAGATCGGGATGAAGCGCACCCCCTTCGTCCGCATCCACTCCAGGGTGGGCAGGCTGCGGGTGACCAGGGTCTCGGTCAGGTCCGGGTCGCAGCGGGACTCGGTAACCCGGGCCATGTCGTCGTAGAAGGCATCGGCGGGGTACGTGCCGAAGTCGGCCTCCCAGTCCGCCTCAGTGAGGTCTGGCATGAGAAGACGCAGGTGCTCGGTGCCGTCGTAGGTGACACGCATCGCGCCCGCGGTGAACGCGCTGTTACCGCCGCGTTCCGCCCGCGGTGCGCGCTCGACCAGCGTGACCGTGGCGCCCTGCTCGGCCGCGGCGAGCGCCGCGCACAGGCCCGCGTTTCCCGCACCGACGACAATCACATTCGGCATGAACAGTCCTAGCTTCGAAAGGGGGTGGGGTTACGGGACGAGCGGCTTGATCGCCGGCTCAAGGTGGAGGGCGGCGAGCACCTCATCGAGCTCGGCCCGCAGCGGAGCGGACGGCGGGTCACCGACCCGGGTGGTCCCGTGGGCGAGGACGCCGCGCCGCCGCAGCAGTTCCTTCCTGATGCCGAGGCCGATCCCCGGCTGGGCCTCGAAGGCGATGAGCGGCAGGTACCTGGTGAACGTGGCGTACGCCGCGGCCCGGTCGCCCGTCGCCAGGCTCGTCCTGACCTGGCGCAGCACCTCTGGGTAGGAGAAGCCGGTCATCGTGCCGACCGCGCCCCGGCGCAGCTCGAAGTAGCTGGCCGCGCCGCCGAGGCCGCCGAACACCTTGGCGCCCGGCGCGCGCGCGAGCAGCGCGGAGATCTTCGTCGCGGTGGGCGGGTCCTCTAGCTTTACGACATCCGTGCGCGCCGCGCGCAGGCACTCGGCGAGGACGCTCACCGGGATGAGCACACCGGTCGCGGCCGGCTCATCCTGCACGATCATCGGCAGCCCGCCGCGCTCGGCGACGTCGGCGAAGAATCCGGGCAGCGCGTCGGCGGAGCGCAGCAGCGGCGGCGGCGCCACCATGATCGCGCTCGCCCCGCTGGTCGCGGCCTGCCTGGCCAGCGCGGTAGACGTGTACCGCGCGCTGCTGGACACGCCCACCGCGACCGGGACCCCGCTCGCCGCTGCTACGACTGAGCTGATGACAGCGGCCCGCTCGGCGGTGTCGAGCGCGGACGCCTCGCCCATGACGCCGAGGACGGTGAGGCCCTCGGCGCCCCAGTCGAGAACCGCCTCGGTGAGGGTCCGCTGGCTCGCCAGGTCGAGCGAGCCGTCCGGGCCGAAGGCCGTCGGCATGATGTACCAGGTACCGGTCAGGGCGCCTTCTCGCATTACCGCTGGTCTCCCGCGCTGAGCCGGTCTCCCGCGCTGAACAGGGCGGCGTCGACCGCGGGCAGCTCGTCGATGCGCGCTAGCAGGTCGAAGGTCTTGGCGGCCTGCCCGTCGGCCAGGATGCCCTCGGCCGCCGCGAGGAACTTGGCCCGGACGTCGGCCAGGCTCAGCGGGTCCTGCGGGTCGCCGTGCGGGACGGCACGCTGGTCGTGCAGCAGCCGCCCGTCCGTGAGCTCGATGTCGACGACGGCACCGGTGCCCTGCACGGTCTCGTCAACCTCGACGCTGACATTCTCCCGCGCGAACCGGTCGACCTGCGCGTCCTTGAGCCGCTGCGGGGTGAACTGGTCGAGTCCGCAAGCACCGTCGGCGAGGATGACCGCGGTGACGAAGGGCGCGGAAAGCAGCGCGTGGAACCGGTCATCCCAGGGCAGCGTGCCGTGCATGTCGTACACGGTGCGGCTCAGCCCGACCCTGACCCGGGCCACCGCGTCCGCCCGCGCGCCCTGCGCCTCAACCAGGTGCAGCAGCGCGGTCGCCACCGACTGGAGCGAACTCGCGAGCGGCCACGCCCGGAGGCTGAGCTGCTCAAGCTCCCAGCGGTCGCCGAGTCCGTCCAGGGCGAGCTCGGGCTTGCCTCCGTTGGAGTAGGTGCCGTACAAGCCGCCGTCGGCGGCGGTCAGCACGTCGGCGCCGGCCTCGAATCCCGTATCGGCGAGGGTGGCCGCGATGAAGCCGGACAGCGCGCCGCGCGACTGGTGGAACTTGATTGTCGGCGTCCCCCAGTGCGCGAACGTCCCCGCGGACTGGCTGCCCGCCAGGCCGAGGGCATTCCGCATCTGCCCGGTGTCCAGGCCGAGCAGCTTGCCGGCCGCGGCCGCGCCGCCGAACGGGCCCCAGACGCCAGGCGAGTGCCAGCCGTTGCCGCGGAACGCCTGGTAGTCGGAGCCCAGGCCAACCCGGCTCGTGATCTCCAGGCCGAGCGCGAACGCGAGCAGGAAGTCCTCGCCCGATGCGCCGCGGGTAGCGGCGACGGCCAGGGCGGGCGGGAAGACCTCGGGGGTCACGTGGCACAGGGTGGCCTTGTGCACGTCGCAGACCGTCGTCGCGGTGATCAGGTACCCGTTGACCAGGACCGCGCCGCCGGGCGCCAGCGAGGGCCTGCCGACGACCGGCGAATCCCCCGGTCCCGCCACGGCGGCCGCGAGCCGCTCGATCATCGGCACTTCCGAGCTGCGGCCGCCCATCAGCGCGCTCGCGACAGTGTCGGCCAAGACGACGCGGGCGCGCTCGCGGGCACTGTCAGACAGGTCTTCCGGCCGGGTCGCGGTGACGAATTCCGCGAGTTGCTTGGTCAGGTTCTCCGGCTTCTCCGGCACGGTCACTGCCCTTCCTCTGGGTCTTGCGTGATTGGGTCTTGCGCGATGATGGCCACCGGGCGGGTCGGCGAACCGGTGGCGCCGACCAGCTTCAGCGGCAGGCTGACGAACGCGAACTCCCGCGCGCCGGTCGCGGCCAGGTCCTCGAGCAGCAGGTTCTCGAAGATCAGGATGCCGGCCCGGGCCAGCAGCAGCGTGTGGTTGGGCAGCGAGTGCCCCAGCACGGGGTCGGTGTATCCCGGCAGGTCCCAGGACATGTTGTCGGCGCCGACGGCGTAGACCTGCCGCTCGACCGCCCATTCGCCGCTGCTCCTGGCCATGCCGCCGCCGGTGATGTAGTCGGGGTCACGCCATGCGGCTCCCCACCCGGTGTGGACGAGCAGGACGTCGCCAGGGCGCACGTCCACGCCCTGCTCCTGCGCGGCCGCGGCGAGTTCGTCGCGCTCCACGAGATACCGCGGCGGCAGCCGGTCGCCCCTGGCGGCGACGAGGTCGATGAGGACGCCGCGGCGGATGATCGGCGGCAGCGTCTCCGCGGTCAGCGCGGTGAGGCCGCCGGGCCCCTGGTTCGCGGCCGACACCGGGACGCCGCCGAACATCACCATGTTCTCGGCCTGATGACAGAGCGCGTCGACGTGAGTGCCCGCGTGGTCGGCCGTGAGGATCATCCCGGCGGCGCTTGTCCGGCTCTCCAGGCCCTCCTCGTGCCGCCGGTGCAGCATGAACGCGTAGTTCGGGTTGTTCGCGGGGAACATGGGCATCCCCTGGAAGCGCGGCTGCTCCAGGTCGATGACCCGGGCGCCGGCCAGTTGCGCGACAAGCCCGGGTTCCGCCCGGGCGGTGTCCGCGGTCACCGCGCGCCGTCCGCCGCGCCCATGGCCGCGATCTCCTCGTCCGCGACGTTAAGCGCGGCGACCGCCAGGGCCACGCCCGCGTACACGGCCACGTGCTTGAGCACCGCGCCGATCTGCTCCGGCGTGCAGCCGTTGCGCAGCGCCCCCGCGGTGTGCAGCCTGACCTCGCCGACCTGGCCGAGCGCCGCGACGAGGGCGATGGTGAGCAGGCTGCGCACCTGCGGGTCGAGCGCGTCGTCCAGCCACGACTCGCCCCATACCCAGCGGGTCACGAACTCCTGGAACGGGGCGTTCAGCGGCGTCGTCTTCGCCATGACGCGGTCCATGTACTCGTCGCCGAGCACTGCCCGCCGTACGGCCATGGCCTGCTCGAAGCTTTCACTCATTTGCCGGGATCCTCCTCGGGACGAGGTACGGTACACTGCTGTATACATCGCTTGGCGAAGAGGTGTCAAGGAGCGCGAAACGGACCCGCAAGGGCCCCGCGAGCTCGCCGGATGGAGGGACTTCTGCGGTGGATCTGCAGCTAGCTGGACGGGTCTACATCGTGACCGGGGCCACCCGCGGGCTTGGCTTCGCGACTGCCAGGGAACTGGCCGCCGAAGGTGCGCGGGTAGTGATTTCCGGGCGCGACGCCGCGTCGGTGGCCGCTGCCGCGAAGGATCTCAGCGGTTCGGGACCAGCGGCGGGCGTGGCCATCGACAACGCGAGCCCCGATGTGGGGGAGGTGCTGACGGCGGCGGCACTGCGGGAGTTCGGCCGGCTCGACGGGGTGCTGGTGAGCACGGGCGGCCCGCCGTCCGGGAGCGTCCTCGGCACGCCCGACGAGCACTGGCTCGGCGCGTTCGAGTCGGTCTTCCTCGGCGCGCTGCGGGTCGCGCGGTCGGCCGCGGGCGCGCTCGGGCCGGGCGGCGTGATCGGGTTCGTGCTGTCGTCGTCGGTGAAGTCGCCCGTCGGCCGCCTCGCGGCCTCCAACGGGCTCCGCCCCGGCCTGGCGATGGTGGCGAAGCAGCTGGCCGATGAGCTCGGCCCGGACGGCATCAGGGTCCTCGGGTTGCTGCCCGGGCGGATCTCGACGGCGCGGACCGCGGAACTCGACGCCGGCGCGCCCGGACGGCGCGCGGCGGCCGAGGCCACGATCCCCCTGCGCCGCTACGGCACGCCCGAGGAATTCGGCCGGGTCGCCGCGTTCCTGCTCTCGCCCGCCGCGTCATACCTGACCGGGCTCGTGGTGCCGGTAGACGGCGGCATGCTGCGCTCGCTGTGACGCCTGGGTTACCTCCCTCTGCCTAGCGGAAGCTGTAGTTCGGCGACGATGTGCTCGGCGATGGCCATCGACGCCGTGGCCGCCGGCGACGGCGCGTTGCGAACGGACGTGACCGGGCCGACCCGGCTGATGCGGAAGTCATCGACGAGCGCACCGCTCGGGTCCACCGCCTGGGCGCGCACGCCGGCCGGCGCCGAAGTCACATCCCCCGGCTGAACCCAGGGCAGGTAGGTCCTGGCCTCGGCCAGGTAGGCGCGCCGCCACAGCGACCCGCGCATCTCGCGCACCCCGGTCATCCAGTGCTGGCGGGCCAGCCGCCAGAAGGCCCGGCTGGAAGCCAGACGGCCAAGCTCGTCCAGCGACACGTCCCTGCGCCGGTACCCCTCGCGGGCCAGCGCGAGCACGGCGTTCGGCCCGAGGTCGGCCGTCCCGTCGACGCGCGGCGTGAGGTGCACGCCGAGGAACGGGTACCTGGGGTCGGGCACCGGGTAGATGAGCCGCCGCACCCGGCCGACCGCGTGCGGCCGCAGCCGCAGGTACTCGCCGCGGAACGGGATGATCTCCGGCGCGGGCGCGTCCCCGGCCGCCGCCGCGAGCAGGTCGGCCTGCAGGCCGGCGCAGATCACCAGGCGGGACAGCGTGTGCGCGCCGCCCGGCGTATCGATTTCCACCCGCTCGTCGCTCACCCGCCGCACGCGGGTGACGGGAGTCCCGAGGTGCATCTCGCCGCCGCTTCTCAGCAGGTCTTCCCCGAACGATTTCGTGATTGCCCGGTAATCGACGATTGCCGTAGTCGGCGACAGGAGCGCGGCCACGCCCGCGACGTCCGGCTCAAGCTCCAGCAGCTCCGCACCGGAAAGCCACTGGATGCCCGGCACGCCGTTGGCGAGCGAGCGCCGCTCAAGCTCGCGCAGCTTGACCGTCTCCGCCTCGTCCCGCGCGACCACGAGCTTGCCCCGCTCGTCATAGGCGAGGCCACGTTCCTCGCAGTAAGCGCGCAGCAGGGAAACGCCGCGCCTGGTCATCCGTGCCTTGGCCGAGCCGGGCGCGTAGTAGATCCCGGCGTGCACGACCCCGGAGTTGTGCCCGGTCTGGTGGGTGGCGACCTGGGCTTCCTTCTCGAAGACCACGACGGGCACCCCGGCAGCGGCGAGCTGCCTGGCGACCGCGAGCCCGACGATCCCCGCCCCGACGATGCCCACCGGCTCCGAGACCCCGCCCGTACCGTGCCCCGCGTTATTCGGTGTCATGGCACCGGTAGTACCACCTGAGTCGGCCGCTACCAACGCCTGCACGACGCACCCGCCGAACTCTAATAATCCGCGTGCGGGCTAGGGTTTAAGCATGAAACTTGGTCTGCACATCTCGGACTTCACGTGGCAGGGTGGCGCGCCCGATCTCCGGTTCAAGCTCGGTGAGATCGCCCAGCGTGCCGAGGAAGCCGGCGTCGACCGCATCAGCGTCATGGACCACCTCTGGCAGATCGGCCACATCGGCCCGCCCGAGCACGAGATGCTCGAGTGCTACACCGCGCTCGGCTGGCTGGCGGCCAAGACCGAGCGCGTCAAGCTGCTCGCGATGGTGACCGCCGTCGTCTACCGCGAGCCCGGCCTGCTCGCCAAGGCCGTGACGACGCTGGACGTGCTGTCCGGCGGGCGCGCGATCCTCGGCATCGGCGCGGCGTGGAACGCGGAGGAGTCCGCCGGCCTCGGCCTGCTGTTCCCGCCAGTCTCCGAGCGGTTCGAGCGCCTCGAGGAAGCCATCCTCATCTGCAAGCAGATGTGGAGCGGCGACGAGGGCCCGTACGACGGCGATCACTACCACCTGGGCCGCACGCTGAACTCACCGCAGGCGCTGTCCCGGCCGCACCCGCCGATCCTGATCGGCGGCTCCGGCGAGAAGAAGACGCTCAAGCTCGTCGCGCGCTACGCCGACGCGTGCAACATCGCCGCCTACGACCTCGCCGCGACGGCCCACAAGCTCGACGTGCTCCGCCAGCACTGCGTCAATGAGGGCCGTGACTACGACGAGATCGAGAAGACCGCTCAGACCAGGTACGACCTGGGCGAGAACGGCGAGAACCTCAACAAGACGATCGAGCAGCTGCACCAGGTCGCCGAGCTCGGCTTCAGCCAGGTCCATGGCTCGCTGCTCGGCGTGAGCAACCCCCGCCAGCTCGACCTCCTCGCCGAGCAGGTCATCCCGGCCGTCGCGAAGTTCTAGGCGCCTGGTAACGCTGAGCTTGGGCCGGCTGTTGATCAAGCGCAGGCACCTAAACTGCCCTTGAGCCGGCCAGCGCAAGCCAGCCAGGCCCGATGGCACAACGAGAGGACTCGCGTGACCACTCCAGCATCAGCCGCCACTCCGGCCGCTCCCCGTCGGCGGAAGCCGCCGAGGCGCGCCGAGGTCGTCTCGGTGTCCACGATCGCGCCCCGGCTGGTGTCCGTGCTCGTCACCGGCGATGACCTCGACGTGTTCGCGGACGCGGCCCCGACCGCGCACCTCAAGGTGTTCCTGCCCGCCGTCGGCCA
Source organism: Trebonia sp. (assembly GCA_033854775.1). Classification (GTDB taxonomy): domain Bacteria; phylum Actinomycetota; class Actinomycetes; order Streptosporangiales; family Streptosporangiaceae; genus Trebonia. The sequence goes on along the minus strand of JAWWPV010000043.1, from coordinate 5,883 downwards.
AGACGCGCCGAACCTGCCGGAGTTCGCCCCGGACGGCGTCGCCCGCGCCGAGGACGGCCCGCCGCCAACGGTGCGCACCTACACCCCGCGCGGCTACGACCCGGCCACCAGGACCCTGGAGATCCAGTTCCTCATCCACGGCGAAGGCCCGGCGTCCGCGTGGGCGCAGCGGGCCAAGCCAGGGGACAAGCTCGCGGTCGCCGGCCCCGGCGGCCGGTTCTCCCTTGAGCCGGTCGCGGGCCACTGGTGGCTCGCCGCCGACGAGTCCGCGATCCCGGCCGTCGGCACCCTGCTCGAAGCGCTACCCGAGACGACCACCGTGGACGTGCACATCGAGGTCGACGGCCCGGACGACGAGATCGAGCTCGCCGGCCCGCCGAAGACCACGATCACCTGGCACCACCGGCGCGCCCGCGACGCCTTCGGCGCAGAGCTCGCGGCGGCCGCCCGCGAAGCGACCATCCCCGACGGCGCCCGGATCTGGGTGGCCTGCGAGGCGGCCGCGATGCGCGACATCCGCCGCTACTTCACCCGCGAGCGGGGCCTCCCGGCCGCCCAGCTAGTCACGCGCGGCTACTGGCGCACCGGCGAGCAGAACCACCCCGACCACGACTACGGCGAGGACTGAAGTCTCGCGGGTTTCCCCGCCGGATGGATGTGGCAGCGAGCCGGCCAGGAGCGGCTCGCTGCCACATCCATCCGCCTCGCAGCAGAACCCCGGGCCGTACGACGCGTACGCAGCGACGCAATACCGGCGCCACTAACGGCTATACGACCGTTTTGTTGCATGACCCAAGAGGCATCCTGCGGGATTAAGTTTCCGCACGTGAACCCATACCATGAAGTCACAAGGACATACGAGATTTCGGGAATGGGCATCACGTGAGCACTCTGCTAGACGACTTCTCCATGGAGATGACCGGCAAGGACGTCGCAAAAGTGGAGAACGCCGCAAGCGTGATCCCCCCGGGTACCCGGATCAACGTCACGTTCCTGGAGAACGAGGACCTGACCATGCGGGTCAGCGCCGCGGCGGCCGTCAAGCGCCTCGGTTTCACCCCGGTCCCGCACATCTCGGCCCGTCGGCTCAAGTCGCAGGAGATGCTCGAGGAGTACCTCACCGCGCTGCGCGACATCGGCACGTCGGACAACGTCCTCATCATCGGCGGCGACCCGACGGTCCCGATGGGCCCGTACGAGGAGTCCCTGGCCGTGATCGAGTCCGGCCTGCTCGAGCAGTACGGCGTCAAGCACATCTCGATCGGCGGTCACCCCTCCGGCGACCCAAACATCCCCGCCGATGCCCTCATGCCGGCGATAGAGAAGAAGGCAGCCGCGCTGGCCAATCTCAACATCCCCGGCACGATCATCACCCAGGTCGACTTCGACGTGGACCGGGTGCTCTCCTGGGTGGCGGAGGTACGCGACCACGGCGTCGAGCTGCCGATCCGCGTCGGCGTGCCCGGCCCGGCCAGCGTTAAGCTACTGCTCGGCTTCGCCGGCCGGCTCGGCATCTCCACGTCCGCGACGATCGCCAAGAAGTACGGCCTGTCAGTCGCCAACCTGCTCGGCAAGGCGGGCCCTGAGAACTTCATCCGTGACCTCCAGACGGGCCTCGACCCGGCCAAGCACGGCGTGGTCAAGCTGCACTTCTACACTTTCGGCGGCTTCAAGACGACGGCCGAGTGGATCGCGAACCACAGCCAGGACTTCTGATCTCCGTTACCCCCGTCATCAAGAATCTCTGACAATTCGCCAGTCCCGAGGAAACCATGGCAGATAAAGGCTGGCCGCCGTTTAGCTGAGGGAATCGCGATGCTCCTGCGGGCCGCGCATCGGCTGCCAGCCCGGCGGTCGCGTCATGCCCCAGCCAAAGATCTTGGAAACTTTGCAGTACCTGGAAATAAGGCACGCATAGCACGTGTGGAAGCTCCACGTAACGCGGAGTTTCCACGTTACGGCCACGGGTGCACCCGGCGAACCGGGCATACGAGACGACCCAAGGTAGACATGTGCGCCAGAGCCACCGCGTAAGCAAAGACGTCCTCCGGCTTGCGGCTGGCATTCCCGATATTTCAGGATTTGGTGATGCCGAATGTAATGCGGTAGTCGCAGACGCCTGAGCACGTGAAGACGCTGGCGTCGTCGTCGTCCGTGTAGGAGTAGGCGTAAGGTTCGGCGCTCTTGAAGACCGCGGCGTAGTCGACTGGCCACTTTGCCGGGTCGCAGGCCGCCCTGGACGACCACTGGCCGCGGCAGCAGTACTGGTCGCCGCCGAGCCTGGCGCAGGCGGAAATGCAGCCGACGACGGTGCCGCCTGCTTTCACGCCGAGCACGCTCGGGCAGTTGACGGGCTTGGTGCAGCCGTCGGGCACGCACCCGTTCGGACTGATCTTGTCTTTCGTCCCGCCCGACGACTTGGTGATGTTGACGTACATCGGCAGGTTGGAACCGTCGACCATCGAGACGTCGTAGAAGTCCAGGTGCTCCCACGCGTCGAAGTTCACCTCGGCGAGCGTCGCGGGGATCGTGCCCCAGCCCTTGCACTGGAACAGGCCGCCGCAGTCGCCCGTCTGGCAGTGCCCGACGCCGGCGTTGCTGAAGACGCAGCCGGTGCGGCCCCAGAACCGGGTGTTCAGGTTGTTCGGCGTAGTGATCGTGACGCTTTGCCCGGCGGGCAGCACCCAGCCCGTGGCCGCGAGCGGCGTGCTCGCGTTGGGCGCGGCCGCGACCCAGATCGTCTGTGACATCTGATTGACGAACGTCACGAGGCGCTGGTCGCCGGCCGGCTGGCCGGCGGCCACCGAAGGGAGTGGCCCGGTGGCCGCCGGGGCTGTGGGGGAGAGGGCGGCGGACGGCCGGGCCGCCGTCGGCGTGGCCTGGCCGGGACGCGCCGACGGCCGTTTGGCCGCGGTCCGCGCCGCGGCCAGCGGGCTCGATGGCCCGCTCCCGGTGGTGGCCGTGGCGACGGCCGTGACAGTGCCCTGCCCGCCCGGCGCGCTCGTGCCCAGGGCGGCGCAGCCCGCCGTGAACGTGACCGCGGTCAGCGCCGCCGCGCACGCGACCGCCCGTGCGTGCCAGGCTCGCCGCCTGCCGTTCCCGCGTCTCCCGCGTCCCGCATGCCCGCCGAATCTCACCCGTGTCCTCCCGGCCAAAGTTGGCTGCTGTACCGGAGACGGCCCGCGCAGGCGCGGATAACGGTTTTCGCACTCGTTTCTCCGCGGGATTTCCGTTATCTGCGGCCTCGCGTGGTGTCTCCTAGTTGTGATGCGAACTCCAGCAGGGGCTGACCCGGACCTCGCAACGGTCGTGGCCGCGCAGCGCGGCGACCGGGACGCGCTCGACGCCCTGGCCGCCGGCTACCTGCCGCTCGTCTACAACATCGTCGGCCGGGCCATGAACGGTCACCCGGACGTCGACGACGTGGTCCAGGAGACGATGCTCCGCGCGGTGCGCGGCGTCGGCGACCTGCGCGACCCCGCGGCGTTCCGCTCGTGGCTGGTGGCGATCGCGATCAGGCAGGTGCGCGACTCCTACCGGGACCGCCTGGCACAGCCGCCCGCCGTGGAGTTCGACGCGCCGGTCCCCGACTTCGCCGACCAGACCATCGACCGGCTTGGCCTGTCCGGCCAGCGCCTCCAGACGGCTGAGGCGACCCGCTGGCTCGACGACGACGACCGGCCGGTGCTCTCCCTCTGGTGGCAGGAAGCCGCGGGGGAGCTCACCCGCGCCGAGCTCGCCGCCGGGCTCGACCTGACGCCGGCGCACGCGGCCGTGCGGGTGGCACGGATGAAGGAACGCCTCGTCACCTCGCGCGTGATCGTGCACGCGCTTGGCCGGCTCCCGGGGTGCGCGAACATCGCCGTCATCACGGCCGGGTGGAACGGCGAGCCGAGCCCGCTGTGGCGCAAGCGACTGGCAAAGCACGTCAGGGACTGCACGTGGTGCCTGACCGGCGCCGGCGACATGATCCCGGCCGAGCGGCTGCTCGGCGGGCTGCCGCTGCTCGCGGTCCCTGCGGGCCTCGTCGGCCGGGCGCTCGGCCAGGCATCCGGGCCGGGTCGCGGCGTCCGCGGAGTTCACGCCGTCCGGCACGCCAGGCACGCGCGGGTCCTGTCGAAGGGCGCCGTCACCATGCAGCCCAAGCTGATCGCGGTAGCGGTCGCGGTCGCGACCTGCGCGGCGGGCGGAACGTTCGTGGCCGCCCACGCAAGCCGCGCGCCGGCGGCGATCAGCGTGCCGGCGTCCCCGTCATCGCTCGCGGTCCTGCCCGCGCCGCTTGCCACCCACTCGGCGCACCTGACGCCGGTCGCCAAGCCGTCGTCCAGGCCGGTCAGGAAGGCAGCACCCACACCCCCGCCGGTGACCGTGAGCAGCGAGCGCAAGGGGGTAAGCACCTGGAACTTCGCCGGCGCCGGACAGGCACTCACCGACTCGGGCGCGTCCTGGTACTACAACTGGGGCGCGACACCGAACGGCGTCGCCGCCCCGGCGAGCGTGAGCTACGTCCCGATGATCTGGGGCGCGGCCAGCGTCTCCGCCGCCACCCTGGCACAGGTCAGCAGCGAGGGTCACGTCCTGCTCGGCTTCAACGAGCCGGACCTGGGCAGCCAGTCGAACATGAGCGTGTCGCAGGCGCTCGCCCTGTGGCCCAAGCTGATGGCCACCGGCATGACGCTGGGCAGCCCGGCGGTGGCGTCCGGCGGGGCGACGCCGGGCGGCTGGCTTGATCAGTTCATGACCGGCGCGAAGGCGCGCGGCTACCGGGTCGACTTCATCGCCGTGCACTGGTACGGCGGCGACTTCGCCGCCGGCCCCGCCGTCCAGGAGCTTGAAAGCTACCTCCAGGCCATCTACGCCAGGTACCACCTGCCGATCTGGGTCACGGAGTTCGCCCTCACCAGCTACAGCGGCGGGACGGCGACCTTCCCGACCGAGGCGCAGCAGGCCGCCTTCCTCACGGCGGCGACGAAGATGCTCGACGGCCTGTCCTACGTGCAGCGCTACGCCTGGTTCGCCCTGCCGACCTCATCCGGCAGCGGCACGACGGGCCTGTTCAACCCGGGTCCCTCGGTCACGCAGGTCGGCCAGGCCTTCGAGGCCGCCCGTTAGCCCGGCTGACCGCGCGGCCGGACCGACCCCTGGTCCGCGTAGTCCGGCCTATGCCAGCGCGGCGTGGGCGGCGGACCAGAAGTCCCTGGCTACCTCGGGCGGTTCCGGCGAGGCCAGCATCCGCTGGGTGAGCAGGATGCCGGTGAGGCCGGTCTGCGGGTCGGTGCGCCAGGCGGTGCCGCTGCCGCCCTCCCAGCCGTAGCCGCGCGGCATGCCGTCCGGGGCCGTCCGGGGATCCACCCCGGCGGCGGGGACCGACATCGTCAGGCCCCAGCCGAGGTGGTTGCCGAAGAACCACGGGTTCTCCGCCCGGTCCCGCGCCGTCGTCCGCTCCCGCAGCATCAGCGCGACCGACTCCTCCGACAGCAGGCCGCCGCCATCGGCTGCCAGCATGGCGGTGAACGTCCCCAGGTCATCGATCGTCGAGACGAGGCCGGACCCCCCGTCGGGGAGCGCGGGCGGCGCGGCGTACCAGCCGTCCGCCCGGTCGATCAGCACAAGGTCGCCCGTGCTGGCCCCGTCCGCCCCGTCCGCCCCGGCCGCGTCCCCGCTGGCACCGAACACGGCGGCCGCCTCGCGAGGCGCGTACATGCTGGTGAAGCGGGCCAGCTTGGCGGCGGGGACGTAGAACGCGGTGTCCGTCATGCCGAGCGGCTCGAACACGCGCTTGCTGAGCACCTCGGCGAACGGGGCCCCTGTGACCCGTTCGATGAGGATGCCGGCGACCGTCGCGCCTGTGTTGTACCGAAAGCGCTCGCCTGGCTGGTCAAG
>JAWWPV010000042.1:0-7207 GCA_033854775.1 Trebonia sp. | reverse complement strand
ACTCGGTGCGGTTCAACACCGGCTCGAACGAGGGCTACTACCACATCGACTCGATCGAGGGCGCGTGGAACACCGGCCGCGATGAGGTAGGCGGCAACCTCGGCGCCAAGCCCCCGTACAAGGGCGGTTACTTCCCCGTCCCGCCGATGGACCACTACACCGACCTGCGGTCGGAGATGGTCGCCAAGCTCATCGAGGTCGGCATCGTGACCGAGATGCAGCACCACGAGGTGGGCACCGCCGGGCAGGCCGAGATCGACATCCGCTTTGGCAAGCTGCTCGAGCAGGCGGACAAGCTGCTGCTGTACAAGTACGTGGTCAAGTCGGTCGCCCGCGCGGCCGGCAAGACCGTGACGTTCATGCCGAAGCCGCTCTTTGGCGACAACGGCTCGGGCATGCACGTCCACCAGTCGCTGTGGAAGGACGGCTCGCCGCTCTTCTACGACGAGATGGGCTACGGTGGCCTGTCGGACATCGGGCGCTGGTACGTCGGCGGGCTGCTCAAGCACGCCCCCTCGCTGCTCGCGTTCACCAACCCGACGGTCAACTCCTACCACCGCCTGGTGCCTGGCTTCGAGGCGCCGGTCAACCTGGTGTACTCCAGCAGGAACCGGTCGGCCTGCTGCCGCATCCCGATCACCGGCACCAACCCGAAGGCCAAGCGGATCGAGTTCCGCGTGCCCGACCCGTCCGCCAACCCGTACCTCGCCTTCTCGGCGATGCTGATGGCGGGCATCGACGGCATCAAGAACAAGATCGAGCCGCCGGAGCCGGTCGACAAGGACCTGTACGAGCTCCCGCCGGACGAGGCCGCCGCCATCCCGACGGTCCCCGGCTCGCTCGATGCCGTGCTCAACCACCTCGAGGACGACCACGCCTTCCTCAGCGAGGGCGGCGTCTTCACCGAGGACCTCATCGAGACCTGGATCGCCTACAAGCGCGAGAAGGAGATCGACGCGGTGCGGCTGCGCCCGACGCCGCACGAGTTCGAGCTGTACTTCGACGTGTGATGTGACACCCCGCTTTACCTGCTAGTTCTCCGGTAGGGCCCTTAGCTGGGCCGTCAGCGCCGCCGGTCGCGAGCACGTGGTCAACAGCCGCGCGCATGCGACCGGCGGCGTTCGGCGTTAGGTGGACGTACGTCCTGAGCGTGAATTGGCCGGAACCGGGACGTTCCGTCCAAGCCCCTGTTGGTTACATTATTGGCCCTATTCTGGCCGTATGGCGGGTGGCGGCGAAGCGCACCTCGGCGACCGGCTGGCCCGGCTGCGGCGGCTGGCCGGGCTGACGCAGGAAGACGTAGCCGAGCGCTCCGGCGTGTCCGTAGACGTGATCCGCAAGCTGGAGCAGCACCGCAAGCACTCGGCCCGGTTGCCTACCCTGCACGCGCTCGCCAAGGGCCTCGGAGTTGAGGTAACCGCGCTGCTCGGCGACCCGCCAGCCGTAGCGTCGACCGGGGCACCGGACACGCCCGAGCTGGTCGAGCTGCGGCGCGCGGTCATGCCGTCGCTGGTGCCGAAGCCGCCTAGCGACCTGGCTTCCCTGTCCATTGTCGTGGTGCGCGCCGAGATCGCCGATGCCTGGTCGCTGTATCACGGCGCCGACTTCGCGCAGCTACTGACGCTGCTGCCCGAGATCGTCAACGGGGCCAGGCTGCTCGCCGCCGTGGGCAGCCCGGAGCAGAAGGCCGCCGGGTCGGCCGCGCTCGGCAAGGCGCTGCAACTGGCCGGGCACCTGGCCATCCGCCTCGGCAAGACCGACTTGGCCCTCAGTGCTCTAGAGCGCGCTGCGAGCGCCGCCGGCGACTCCGGCGACCCGCTGCTCACGCCGATGATTCACAACTCCGTCGCATGGTCCTACCAGCGGCAGAACCGCCTCGATGACGCCGAGGAACTGGCCGTGACGGCGGCCGATCGAGTGGAGGCCGGGAAACTCGGCACCGCCGCCCGCGTCCGCGTGTGGGGCGGCCTGGTGATGTCCGGGGCGACCAGCGCCGCGCGGATGGGCGACTACGACGAGGCCCGCGACATGATGGCGACCGCCGCGGAGGGCGCGGGACGGCTGGCAACCCTGCCGCCCCCCGAGGGCGACGCGCGGATGCTGTCGGTGTTCTCGCCGTCGTCGGTGCGGATCGAGCGCATCCGCCTGGCAACGCAGCACGGGCGGCCCGAGGAAGCGCTGAGCCTCGCGAAGGGTACGCGGCTGAGCAAGGACATCCCGCCGTCCTGGCGGACATGGCTGCTGCTCGATGTGGCCAGGGCGTACGCCGACATCGGCGACGCCGAGGGCGCGGTGCGGACGTTGGAAGCGCTGCGCAGGACCGCGCCGGGCTGGATGAAGCACCATACCCTCGCCGTGGCGATCGTCACCGACCTGTGGGCGCGACCGCAGCGCCCGCCGGGGCTGCGCAAGCTCGCCGAGTTCCTGGGCGTCGCCGCTTAGTGCCTGACAGCGTTGGCAATGTAGGACGTTCCGTCCCTGTAACTCTCCGCAATCAGACGAAACACTTCCTGTATCAGAGGTACAAGAGGTACCGGGTACAGGGAGAAGATCATGGGCGAGACAGCGCCGCAGGCTGCCCGGGGCAAGACACCCGATGAGCGGGCGCTTGAAGCGCTCCGGTGGAACTGGGGCGAGGCTTACCGGATCGGCTGGGACGTGGTGCGCGACTGGTGGGCCAGCCGCCGTGACGGCCTGGGCGGTGACATCACCGCAGCCGATCCCGATGAGCTACGCGCCGCGATTCTTGCCGACTACACGCTCAAGCCCGTCCCGCGTGCCGCTGCGTTTCCCGCCGGGTCGGCTGGCGGCGACGATGACCTGCTACCAGGGCGCGTGCTGCGCGACAGCGACGACGACGAGCCGTCGTGATCACACCCATGGGGAGTCTCTGGTGAGCCGGTAGGGTGCGCGTATGGGTGATGAGGACAGCCGGTGGATGCGGCTCGCGGTCTCCCTGGCGCGGGAGTGCCCGCCGTCGGATACCGCGTTCTCGGTCGGCGCGGTCATCGTGGACGCCGGCGGCGCCGAACTGTCCCGCGGCTTCTCCCGCGAGGGGGGCGACCCGGTGGTGCACGCCGAGGAATCGGCGCTCGGCAAGCTCTCCCCCGGCGAGCCACGGCTGGCGGGCGCCACCATCTACAGCACGCTTGAGCCGTGCTCGCGGCGCAAGTCCCGGCCGCGGACCTGCACGGAGCTGATCATCGCGGCCGGCCTGCGGCGAGTGGTGATCGCCTGGCGGGAGCCCGCCCTCTTCGTCGCCGACGGCCAGGGTTACGAGCTGCTTTCCCGCGCCGGGCTGGCGGTGACCGAGCTGCCGGAGTTCGCCGCGGACGCCATCGCGCCGAACCGGCACCTCGTCCGCTAGATCATGCGACGTTTGCCACTTCCTTATGATGCGCCAGCAGCATAGGCTACCCGCGGGTAGATTAGACAGGATCACCGCGCACGGGGGGAACGGCGTGGCAGTTCTACGACTCGGTGATAAGGGGCACCCATGGAAACGACGACCTTCACCGCGCTGTGCGAACGGGCGGGCCGGTGGTGGACGATTCGCATTCCGCAGATGGAGGGCATGACCGCGCAGGTGCGGAGCCTGGACCAGGCCGAGATCGTGACTCGGCAGCTCATCGCGCGTGCCCTCGCCGTCCCCGCCGAGTCGATCAGGATCGAGGTCATCCCCGACGCCCCCGCGCCCGTGGCGCACGCGCTGCAGATGCGGCATGCCGCGCGGCAGGCGGCCGAGGCAGCGATCCAGGCCACCAGGGACGCGCTTGACGCGCTCGCCCGCGAGGGAATCGCCTTCCGCGACGCCGCGACCATGCTGGGCCTGTCCGCCGCCGAGATCGCGCAGTACGGTCCTGCCGTTACCGGCGACGCGCCGAAGCGGCCAACGCCAACCGCGAGCCCGCTTCAGCCGGCCGGCCAGTTATCTGCTTGGCTCAATGCTGCCGCTCTTTTAGGGTGTTAACCGTTGTGAGCGATGAAGAGATCATTAAGCGGATCGACGCCTACTGCGATACCCAGCCACGGGAGCGCGCCCGCGCCGAGTGGCATGGCCCGCTCGTGCTGTTCGTGCCCGTCGGGTCCGGGTTCCCTTACTACGCCAGGCCACGGGCGGGCGAGCGCGGACCAGTGACCGCCGCCGACGTTCAGGCCGTCAGGGCCAGGCAGCGGGAGCTGAAGCTACCCGAATCGTTCGAGTGGATCGAGCATTCCGCGCCGGAGATGGCGGCGGCCGCCGCCGGGGCGGGCCTGCGGGTGCGCCGGCATCCGATGCTCGTGCTCGGGACGCTCGTTCCCGCTCCGCCGCTGCCGCCGACGACGTCGGTCCGGATCGTGGATCCCGACGATCCGGAACTGCTCCATGCGTGGGCGGTCCCCGGTGTCGCCTTCGCGCACCCGGGAAGCGAGATCGGCCGGGCGGGCGTGGTCGAGCGCGACAAGCTCGCGGCGGACCATGACCCCGCCTCCATTGACGTCGTCCGGGAGCGGCTACGGGCCGGCCGTTCTGTCCTCGCCACGGCGTCGGGTCCGAACGGGCCCCTCGCGTCGGGGAGCTACCAGCACGTGGCCGGGGTCGCGGAGATCACCGGGATCGGCGTGCTGCCCGCCAGCCGCCGCCGGGGCCTCGGCGCGGCCGTCACGCATGCGCTCGCTGCGCACGCCCTGGCCCGCGACACGCCGACCGTGTTCCTGTCCGCCGCCGACTCCAGCGCCGCCCGCGTCTACACGCGCCTCGGCTTCCGCGAGATCGGCACGGCCATGATCGCCGAAGCCCCCGACGCCTGGGTCGGCTCCGTGCCCTGAGCCGACCCCGTGCCCTGCGGCGACTCCTACGATGGCGGGGTGAGCGACGAGACTAACGAGGAACGGCCCGCGCATCGCTCGTATCCGAAAGGGGTGCGGCGCAGGCAGCAGATCCTCGACAGCGCCATCGCCCTGTTCGCGCAGCGCGGCGTGGACCGGGCGTCCTTGCGGACGGTCGGCGAGGCAATCGGGGTGTCCCACGCCGCGCTGCGCCATTACTTCTTGTCGCGTGACGAGCTGCTGGTTGAGGCGTACCGAACGCATGAGGCCCGTGCGATCACGAACACGCCCGCGACCGACGAGTCCGCCGTCGGCCTGATCGTCGAGGCCGCCGAGCGGAACCGCTCCATCCCTGGCCTGGTGGAGCTCTACGCGACGCTGACCACCGACGCGCTCCGGGAGCAGCACGCCGTCACCAGGGAATTCGTGCGCGACCGGTTCCGGTCGCTGCGGGCGGCCCTTGCCGCGAGGATCGAGTCCGGGCAGCGGGCGGGCCGAGTCGCGCCGGACATCGAACCACTTGACGCGGCCGCGCTGGTGATCGCCGCGTCCGATGGCCTGCAGATCCAGTGGCTCCTCGATCCCGACACGGTGGACGTGGGGCGCTCGCTGTCGATCCTCGAGCGGCTGCTCCCGCGAGGTCTCGCGCCGGGTCAAGCGGACGGTCAAGGGGACTTAGGTCCGCTTAGCTCCCGCGCCGCGGGATTCCGCCTCCTGCCGGCCCGTGATACTTTCCACTGGAAGGTTTTCCGTGCGGAGGCAAGTCGTGCCGTCATCATCTGCCCACCCGGAGCTGGCCCGCTGGCGCTGGGTGATCACCGCCGCGTTCGGGCTTGGCGGGATCACCATCTCGACATGGGGGCCGCGGCTGCCCGCCATCAAGGCGGACCTCGGCGTCGGCACGGCCACGCTCGGGCTGCTGCTTGCCTGCGGGACCGTCGGAGCCATCCTCGGGCTGCTCGCCTCGACTCCCCTGCTGCACCGGCTCGGCAGCCGCCGGGCCGTCGGGGGAGCGATCCTGCTCATCGCCGCCGCGCTGGCCGTCATGGGCCTCTCGCTCGTCGTGAGCTCCGCTCCGCTTATCGCGGTCGCCTTCGTGATCACCGGGGCAGGGCTCGGCACCCTCGACGTGCTGATTAACGTGGAGGGCGCCGCCGTCGAGCGGGCCGCGGGGCGCACCCTCATGCCGAGCATGCACGCGGCCTGGTCCATCGGGGCCGCCGTCGGGTCGGGGATCGGTGCGGCCTGCGCCGCTCTCGACATCGCTCCCTCGGCGCAGTTCATCGGCGAGGCCGTCCTCATCGCGGCGGCCGCGTTCGCGGTAGCGCCGGGAATCCCGCACGGGGAACGCGCGCCGGCCGAGCAGGCACAGGCCGGTCAAGCACAGGGGGACCGCGGAGCGAGGCTCCGTCAGTGGCTGCGCGGCTGGCTGAACTGGCGGCTGCTGCTCATCGGCGTCGTCATGCTCGGCGTTGAGCTCGGCGAAGGCTCGGCGAACAGCTGGCTCACCCTGGCGGTGCGGAACGACCACGGGCAGAGCGCCGCGGTCGCCGCGCTGTTCTTCACCACGTTCGCCACGTGCGAGGGGCTCACCCGGATCTTCGCAGGCCCGGTCGTCGACCGCCTCGGACGCGTCAGGACCATCCGGCTCACCACCGCCCTCGGCATCATCGGCATCGTGGCGTTCATCCTGGCGGGAAACCGCTGGATCGTCCTGGTCGGCGTGGTCCTCTGGGCGGTCGGCGTCTCCATGGGCTTCCCGCTCGGCATGTCCGCGGCGGCGGAAAACGGGCCAGACCCGGTCGCGCAGCTCAGCGTCGTCGCCTCCATCGGTTACTTCGCCAACCTCGCCGGGCCGCCCGTCATCGGCGCTCTCGCACAGTCCGCCGGCCTGCTTAACTCCCTGTGGCTCATCGCGGCCCTGTTCGTCGCCGCCTTCGCCGTCGCCGCCTTCGCCGTCGCCGGCTCACTCCGCCCGCGAACGGCCGTCCCCGAGCCAGTCCCTTCCCGCGAGGGCAGCTAACGGGCTTCACGCTAGGCGGCGCGTCCTCGCCAGGGCTGTCGGCGTACGGCCGGAGAGGGCGGCGCATTCGCGGGTCAGGTGGGGCTGGTCGGCGTAGCCGGTCAGCGCCGCGAGCGACGCCAGGTCGGGGGGCTCGGCCGCGGCGTCGAGCAGCTGGACGAAGCGCTGGAAGCGGAGGATGCGCTGGAGGGTCTTCGGGCCGTACCCGATGGCCGCGTGGGACCGGCGGCGGAACTGGCGCTCGCTCAGGCCCACCCGGCCGGCCACGTCCTCGGTGCGGGCGGCCGGGTCGCGGAGCAGGGACGCGGCCGCGCTGATGGCCGGGTCAGGGGCGCTGCCGGCGATGAGCGTGCCGGTGACGCGCAGGATGCTCGC
>JAWWPV010000041.1:0-4005 GCA_033854775.1 Trebonia sp. | reverse complement strand
CCGGCCAGGCACTGCCTCGCTTGGCATTGCCTGCGCGTCGGCGGCGCGCACCACCATGGCTGCCTCGACCCGAGGTCAGTCCCATCGATCACGGTCCTTTCGAACGGTCGGCGTTCTGGCCGTGACGCTCCCAGGTCAGAGACGTTAGCGTTTCGTCATCTCTTACGGGCGACTTTCCCAGATTTCATGTTTCTTACGGGAGTATGGCCAATCTTCGGTCGTCGTCACCCTGATGCACGATGGTCCCGGTAGCCTCTCGGACCCGTGAGTCTCCCGGGCCCCGCGCCTCGCCGCCCGCGACCGGGCCTTACGCGGCCGGCGGCTGGGTAAATATGCTGGGAGCATGCACGAGCGGCGAGTGGGGTGAGCAGATCGGCGACGATGACGGGACGCCGGCACAAGGCGCACGGGCACACGCACGGGGCGTCACCCGACGCTGACTGGCGCTGGCTCGCGGCGGTCGCCGCGCTCATCGTGGCGTTCATGGTCGGCGAGGTCGTGGCCGGCCTGGTCGCGCACTCTCTTGCGCTGCTGTCCGATGCCGCGCACATGCTCACCGACGCTGCGGCGATCGGGCTCGCCCTCATCACGGCCCGGGTGGCGGGACGCCCGGCCCGCGGCGGCTACACCTACGGGCTGCGCCGCATGGAGATCCTCTCCGCGCAGGCGAACGGCATCACGCTTGTCCTGCTCGCGGCCTGGCTCGCCTACGAGGCCGTGCGCAGGCTCATCACGCCCCAGCCGGTCGCCGGCGGCCTGATGCTTGGCGTCGCCCTCGCCGGGGTGGTCGTCAACCTGGCGGCGAGCTGGCTGCTCGCCAGGGCGAATGGCACCAGCGGGCGGCGCAGCCTCAACATGGAGGGCGCGGTCGCGCACGTGCTCACCGACCTCTACGCGTTCGCGGCCACCGCGGCGGCCGCGATCGTCGTGCTGGCGACTGGGTTCAACCGCGCCGACGCGATCGCCACGCTGGTCGTGGTGGTTCTCATGGTGCACGCCGGCGCGGGACTTATCCGCGCCTCCGGGCGGATCTTCCTTGAGGCGGCGCCCGCCGGGCTCGACCTGGCGGCCCTTGGCACGGCGATGGCGGGCCGCCCGCACGTCGCGGAGGTCCATGACCTGCACATCTGGGAGATCACGACCGGGATGCCCGCCGCGTCGGCGCACGTCCTCGTCGAGCCGCGCCAGGACTGCCACGCGGTCCGCGCCGACCTGGAGGAACTCTTGTCAGGCGAGTACGGCATCTCCCACCTGACCTTGCAGGTCGACCACCTGCCCGACAGCGCTACCCAGGCGGCCGCCCCCTGCCTGCCGCCCGGCCAGCGTGACGGAGCGCCAGCTCCGTACGAGTCCGACGGCCACCACGTCGCGGAGGAAGGCCACGAGCTCCACTGCGAGGACTCCCACGGCCCGACGTACCGCGCCACACCCGACCACTGAGCCCGGCAGCTGGGCCCAGTGGGGCAACTTCGCACGGCTGGCGACCATGCGCGGGGCGGAACACGAGCCGCGGCCAGGGCCCCTGGGGACCCGGTTCATAGCGGGCAATCATGAGCGGGGCTAGGTGAGAACCGACGCGGAGTGGGTCACACGGCGCGGAACTCCGGGGAGCGGCGCAGGGCCTCGGCGACGATCCGTGCCGTGCCGAGGCTGACGACCGGCACGCCAACGCCGCGGACCCGGAAGACCGTGGCGCCGGGGATGCTGGTAATCCGCACGGCCGCCGCGCTCAGCGGTGAGCGACGGGCGATGACACTTTCCTGCCCGTCGGGCGCGACGTGGAACTCCGCGCCGAGCCGCCGGCTAAGCACCGTGGCGAGCTCCGCCTGCGTGACGCCCTTGCGCTGGACCCGAACCTTAGCCACCAAGCCCTCCTGTTACGAATCATGAAATGTCAGGGAATGTCGCGGCGCGCCAGCGCCCGACATTTCTGTCGATGTCGCGGCGCGCCAGCGCCCGACATTCACGGACTGGCATTCCCCGACCGGGCCACCCATGATCACGGGTCACTGGCGGAGAATATAGCGCCACTCTCGGTCCATGATCATGCGCGGCGCCCGATTAGCAGGCCAGGTCAGGGGATCAGGCGCCGAGCCAGACGGCCGTGTCGGGGGGCAGCGAGCCGTCGGAGAGGCCGGCGGCGCCCGGGATCAGCGGGCCGCTCGCGAGCAGGACCTCGCGGAACGCCGGCAGGCGCAGCGGGGCCGTGCCGAGGTTGGCCAGGAACAGGAAGCCCGGGTCGCGGGCGAAGAACAGGGCGTCGCCCGGCGACTCAAGCCAGCGCATCGAGTGGCTGCCGTCCAAGCCCGCCCCGAGGGCGGGGTGCCATCGGCGGATCCGCAACGCTTCCCGGTACAGCGTGAGGAAGGAGTCCGGATCACCGGTCTGTGCGGCGACGCTGCGCTCGCCCCATCCGGCGGGCTGCGGGAGCCACGGGGCAGCGGGAGGGGAAGCCCCCACCGCTGCGGAGAATCCGAAAGACGGGCCACCACGGTCCCACGGGAGCGGGACACGGCAGCCGTCACGACCGGTGACCTTCCCCCCGGTCCTGCGGAAGGTGGGGTCCTGGCGGGCGGCGTCCGGGATGTCAAGCACCTCCGGGAGCCCGAGTTCCTCCCCCTGGTAGATGTAAGCAGAACCCGGCAGGGCGAGGAGCAGCAGCGCCGCGGCGCGGGCCGCCGCGGCGCCCCAGCGGGTGACCGGGCGGACCACGTCGTGGTTGCCGATCACCCACGGGGCGTGTGAGCCGTCGGTGAACGCGTGCGTGGCCTCGATCGCCGAGCGCAGCGCGGGCGCGGACCAGCGTGCCTTCACCAGCTCGAAGTTGAAGACCTGGGGCAGCTCACCGGGGGCGACGTAGGGTGCGAGCGTGGCCACCGAGTCCGCCCAGACCTCGCCGACTGCCGTCCGCGCGCCGGGGAAGCCCGCGGCTGGGTAGCTGTCGAGTAGCTGATGCCAAGCCCGGTAGACCGTGTGCACCTCCGGGCGGTGATAGTAGGCCGAGGGGCGGTTGGTCAGCGCCGGGTCGTCGACGTCCGCCAGGTCGGGGTCCTTGAACAGGCCGTGCGCGACGTCCACCCGGAACCCGCCGATCCCCCGGTCCAGCCAGAACCGCAGGATCTCCTCGAACATCTGCGGAACGCGGGGATCGCGCCAGTTCCAGTCCGGCTGGCTTGAGTCGAACAGGTGCAGGTACCACTGGCCGTCGGGCACCCGGGTCCAGGCCCGGCCGCCGAACCGGGAGGGCCAGTTGTTCGGCGGCTCCTCGCCGTGGGCGCCCCGGCCGTCGCGGAAGATGAACAGGTCGCGCTCGGGGCTGCCCGGCGCCGCCGCCAGCGCCTTCATGAACAGCGGGTGCTCAGACGAGCAGTGGTTCGGCACCAGGTCGACGATCACCCGGATGTCATGGTCCCGCGCGCCGCCCACCAGGGCGTCGAAGTCCGCGAGGGTGCCGAGCCTCGGGTCGACGTCCATGTAGTCGCTGACGTCGTAGCCGCCGTCGTGCAGCGGCGATGGGTAGAACGGGGTCAGCCAGATGGCGTCCACGCCCAGGCCGGCCAGGTACTCCAGGCGGCTCGTCAGGCCCGGCAGGTCGCCGATCCCGTCGCCGTCGGAGTCGGTGAAGCTGCGCGGGTACACCTGGTACACCACGGCGGCCGCCCACCATGGATTGTTGCCAACGCTCACCCGTTGCCCCTTTCGCTGTGACCTCGATTACTCCAACCTACGTGGGAGAGTCAGTAAAGTTGGCGTCGGAGGCGTCTGGATTCCTGGTGGGTCCCCTGGTCTTCAAAACCAGAGAGCGGCGTGCCGCGTCGCTGGCGGGTTCGATTCCCGTCCGCCTCCGCCACCAGCACAGGCGTGGCGTGTTCTGTCGCCTGCGGGGATTCGCCCGCCGTGCGAAGCCGGGCGTGCGCTGGGCGTGTGCCGCGAAAAATGAAACCCCTACGGAAGCTTCCGTAGGGGTTTCATTTTTTTCGCTTTTTAGTTGTCGCGCTATTACGA
>JAWWPV010000040.1:0-2678 GCA_033854775.1 Trebonia sp. | reverse complement strand
AGCTCGCCGTCTGCGGCGCGGTTGGCGGCGCGCTTGGCTGGCTGCCCGGCACCGCTCTTGGCGCGCTCTGCGTGCGGGCGCTGGCCGCCCATCAGATGCTGCCCGCCGGGTCGGCCGCGTGGCTGAGCCCCTGGCTGCTGGCCATCGCCTGCGGGGCCAGCGCGCTGGTCGCCTGGCTGAGCGGGCAGGTCGCCGCGCGCCGCGGCAGCCGGACCGCTCCCGCCCAGGCGCTGCGGGAGACCGCCGCCGAACGCAAGTGGCCCAATCCCGTCCGGGTCGTGCTCGGCCTCGCCGCGGCCGGAGGGGCGGGAACCCTCGTGGCGGTCACGCTCGGTCAGAAGAGCGCGGCCGGGCAACTCGCGCTGGCGTTCCCAATGCTGCTTGTCTGCATGCTGGCGGTAGCCCTGCTCGGTCCGCTGCTGGTGGCGTTCGCCGCCTGGCTGGCCAGGCCGGCGGCCGCCGTCGGCGGGGCTTCGGCCCGGCTGGCGCTGGCCGCGATCGCCGCGCAGCCGCGCCGCGCCGCCTCAGCGGTCATCCCGGTCGCGATGGCGGTCGCCATGGTGGGCACCATCTACTTCGCGGACACCTCCATACAGCACGCCACTGCGATCCAGGCGGGCAGCACGGTAGCGGCGGACCACGTGCTCTCCGGAGCGGACCTCACCCCCGCCACGCTGGGGCAGGTACAGGCCCTGCCTGGGGTCCTGGCCGCGGCCGGAGTGGCTCCGGTCAGCGCGGGCGTCAACGACCCGGACCTGGAGCAGGTTTACGGGGAAGCCGTCACCGGCGGGCCGCTTGGCCAGTTGCTTGATCTCGGCGTGACCTCCGGCAGTCCGGCGGCACCGCGTCCCGGCCAGGTCGCGGTGAGCGCGCTGGAGGCCGGCCCCGGCGCGCTTGGCGTCCACACTGGTTCCACAATCACCATGTACTTGCCAGACGGCACGCCCTACCGGGCCACGGTCAGCGCGATCTACGATCGTTCGCTGGCTTCAGGCGACCTGCTGATCCCGGCGTCCGTCGCGGCGGGCCACACCGGCACGTCGCCTGGATACTCCCAGATCCTGGTCAGCGGCGGTACACAAGCCGAACTGGCCCGGCTCACCGCTCGCCATCCCGGACTGCGCGTGACCAGCCGCTCCGTGGCCAACGCGCAGTCCGCGCAGGCCACCGACCAGAACTCGTTCGCCAACAACCTGATCCTCGGCGTGCTCGCCGCGCTGTCCGCGGTGGCCCTCGTGAACACCCTGGTGGTGACGACCGTTGAGCGGCGGCGCGCGCTGCGGCTGCTGGGCCGTGTCGGCGCGACCCGCGGTCAGGTCGCGGCGGTGTTCGGCTGGCACGCGGTGTTCGTCGCCATCATCGGGCTCGTCGCGGGCGCCGCCTCCGGCGCGGTCACCCTGCTCACGGTCACCAGGGCCGTCACCGGCAGCTGGACCCCGTTCATCCCGCTCGCTCCCGCGATCGGCCTTGTCGCGGTGGTGGCCGCGATCACCGCGGGCGCCGTCATGATCCCGTTCGGCGTGATGTCCCGCCGCGAGCCAACGCTCGCCCCAGGCTGAACGGTGGAACGCGCGATGGTCGCCGGAAAGATCGAAGGCGATGATCCGAACGGATTATGGCGTTTCTTCGCGGGTCCGACTATCGCGTGAGATCGGGCTCGGCCTCGACGTCGTAATCGTAGAGCCACGCTCGCAGCTTCCGCGTGTCGATGAGCTCGCGGTCGCGGCCGTCCGCCGTGCGGTTGACCTGGTCGTAGCGCTCGCCATTGCGCCGCGAGTTGGCCTGCACGACATCGGTGCGGCGCCGCCGCACCTGTACGTAATGGCGCAGCGCCGCGGGCACCTCCGCCGATGACACGTCCTTGAGCACGGCGGCCAGGGCGAAGGCGTCCTCGACGCTCTGGTTGGCGCCCTGGCCGAGGTGCGGCAGCATCGGGTGGGCCGCGTCGCCGAGCAGCGCCAGCCGTCCCCTGGTCCACTCGGCCAGCGGCTCGCGGTCGTAAAGCCCCCACCAGAAGGTCGAGTCGACCTGCCGGAGCAGGCCGGTCACCGGGGCCGCGAAGCCGGCGAAGGCGGCGCGGAGCGCGTCCGGGTCGCCGGGCGCGGACCAGGACTCGCGCATCTCCTCATCCGCCGGGACGAAGCAGACGAAGTTCAGCATCCTGCCCGCCCGCACCGGGAACACGATGACGTGCTTGCCCTCGCCCATCCACACCTGGAAGATCCGGGCCGGCCACCACGGCACGCGCGACGTGTCGAGCACCCCTCGGTAGGAGATCTGGCCGGAGAAGACCGGCGCCGTCGGCTCGGTGACGAACCGCCGCATCGCGGAGTGGATGCCGTCGGCGGCGATCACCACGTCGGCCTCGGCCACGGCGCCGTTCTCGAACACGACGCGCGCCTTCTCCGTGCCCTGGTCGCCCGGGCCCTGGTCGACTGAGACGGCCCGGTGCCCCGGGTGGATGCGGCTCGCGGGGACGGCGCGGCGGAGCACGTCAATGAGGTCCGCCCGGTGCATGCCGTACATCGCCGCCCAGCCGGAGGAGTCCGTGGTCATGACCGGCGCGACCCTGCTGCCGTCGTGGCGGTAGTACGTGGATCCCTCGCCGACCCAGCCGCCGACCTCGTCGATGGCCGCGGCGAGGCCGAGCCGGTGCAGCAGGCGCACGCTGTTCGGCC
>JAWWPV010000039.1:0-10835 GCA_033854775.1 Trebonia sp. | reverse complement strand
ATCATCATTGCCGCGGGAACCCGCTTCCGGCCCAGCGCGCGAAACCACCAGGAGCGCAGACATGACCGCCCTCACCGACATCGCGTCGCCAGCACTGGGCAAGCTCGATGACACGGGACGCGCGACGCTTTTCACCGGCGCCCGCACCGCGAACACGTTCGCCGCGACGCCGGTCACCGACGCCGAGCTGTCCGGGATCTGGGACCTGGCGAAATGGGCGCCGACCGCCGCCAATACCCAGCCGCTGCGAGTCCTTTACGTGCGCCCCGGCCACGGACGCGAGCGCCTGGCCAGGCACATGAGCGACGGCAACAAGGCCAAGACCGCGTCAGCTCCCGCCGTTGCCGTCCTCGCCGCCGACACGCGATTCCACGAGCACATCCCCGCCCTGCTCCCCTTCCGGCCCGAGCTGAAAGACGTCTTCGAGGCCAACGAGGAAATGCGGGCCAGCACCGGAACCTTCAACGCCACCCTGCAGGCCGGCTACTTCATCCTCTCCGTCCGCGCCCACGGCCTCGCCGCCGGCCCAATGGCCGGCTTCGACGCCGCCGGCATGGACGCCGATTTCTTCCCTGACGGCCGCTGGCATTCCATCCTCGTGGTCAACATCGGCCACCCCGGTCACGCCCCGTGGTTCGAACGGCTCCCGCGCCTCAACCACGAGGAAACGGTTCGCTGGGAGTAAGACCTCCCGGCGACATCGCCTATCGCAAAGGAATCCCGGCATGAGCATTTCGATCATCGGCACCGGCAACGTGGGACGCGCCCTTGCCAGCGTTTTCGCCCGCAGCAACGTCCCGGCCTTCATCGCCAACACCCGGGGACCCGCGTCCTTCGGTGAGCTGGCGGCCGAAGTCGGCCCGAACGTCCAAGGGGTGGCTCTCGACGAGGCCCTGGAATCTGACCTGATCATCTTGGCAATCCCCTTCCTCGCGGTCGAGTCCCTCGGCCGGTCCCGGCCGGACTGGCACGGAAAGACGATCGTGGACGCGACCAACGCCTTCATGCTCCCGAACGCCGAGGAACTGCTGGCGGGACGGCTGTCCACGGAGATCGTGGCCGACGCGTTTCCCGGCGGCGAGACCGTCAAGTCGTTTAACCAGCTCCCGGCACAGGTACTGGGGCGCCCCCGGCCGGCTGAGAGCGGCAAGCAGGTCATCTTCGTGTCCAGCAACTCCGCCACCGCAAGCACGGCAGTTGCACAGCTGGCCGAACAACTCGGGTACTCAGCAATAGAGCTAGGGCGCATCGACGAAGGCGGCCGCCTGATCCAGGCACGCAACGCCCTCACGCTACGCAACCTCATCGAGCTGCCGCTGAGCTGACCACGAAACCGCGGGCCAAATTACCGACGCGTCACCTAACAACTTGATCAGTTCAAGCATCAGCCCCTGAACCTGACCAACCTTCAACTCCGCTTGTCCCTCCGGCCGGGGAAGCCTCCGATCGCTTGAAGCTGCTCAAGGCCAGTGTTGGCCTAAGGAACGCGCTCGGGTGCGCCTGCGCCCTCGCACTACTCGCCGAGCGCCCGTGAGATGCCGGCGGGGGATGAAGTTCGATCCCTTCCGGTTGTCGCCGCCGCCGACAACGGGGATGATCATGTCCGGCCGGACGGCTTCGAGGAACTCGCCCAACCGTCCAGATCAGTGCCTCCTCACTAGGACGAGATGAGCGTTACCAGGACATCAGACAGGGAAGAATCCCACTAGTTCAGAGAAGCCGCTCCCGACCGGCATACCGGAGAACGCCACATCCACGTGGAGCCACGTCTTCATCGCCCTCGCCGGCGGTCCCCGCCCCGTAAGCGAGCCGGAGCATCAGGTCCGCTGGTTCACTGCCGCCGACATCGCCGCGACCCCGGCCATATCGGAGGACTCCCGGCTCCTGGCAGCCAGCCTGCTCGGGCGCGCGGAGCTGGCCGGAGCCGGCGCCCTCCGGCCTCCCGGCCCCGGTTACGGCCCGGCCTCCCGACTCGCCACCGGCGACGAAAACGATCCGGGCAACCCGGTGCTCGTGGTCATCAGGGGGAACAGCGCATCAGGCAAGACCACCGTGGCAGCCGCGATACGCGCCAAGCGCGCCGCCCGGGACCTAGCCATCGTCAGCCAGGACGTGCTGAGACGCGACGTTCTCAGGGAGCACGACGTCCCCGGCGGTGCCAACATCCGCCTGATCGAGCTCGCCGCGCGCCACGCTACCGCAAGCGGCTTTCACGTGATCGTGGAAGGAATCCTGAGCACCGACCACTACGGCCAGATGCTCACCACGCTGATCAGCACCCACCCAGGACCCGTATTCGCCTACTACCTCGACATCCCGTTCGACGAGACCCTCCGGCGGCACGCGACCAAGGCGGAGGCAGCGGCGTACGGGGCCGACGAGATGCGCGGCTGGTACCGCGAGCGCGACCTGCTCCCCGACGGCATCGAGCAGGTCATCCCCGCCGAGTCCACCCTGGAGCAAACCGTTACCCGAATCATGACCGAGGCAGGGCTGAGCCAGCACGCTGTCGCGGAAGACCAAGGACCAGGGAGAACCTGACGCCAGCTCGCCCGCTCTCTACCGGGTGTCCTTCGCTGACGGTCCGCACGGCCATGGACCCGGCGGCCCCTGATCCCGCTACACCGGCCTCCTGATCGCCTGCGGCTACGCCGACGCCGCCGCGACCGCTGACGCCGACTGCTACGACATGATCCACGGCAGCCGCGCGTTCCTCGGCCACACCGCCGACCCTGACGGGCGCGCCTGGTGGTTCGCGCGCGTCCCCGGCCCCGAACTCACCGACCGCGACCTGACCGCACCCGCCGCCTACTGGCGGGACCGGCTCGCGGACGCGTTCGCGGCCGACAGCACACCCCTGGCCGCGCTCATCCGCTCCACCAGCGGTCCCATAACCGTCACCAGCGCCTACGACATCCCCACCCTGCCCACGTGGCACAACGACACGCCCCGTGAAATAGGTGTGGGCATCGCTGGGGCGGAGGTGGCCGGGTGATGGAATCACGCCGGGGAAGGTGGTCGAGCGTGTCGCCAGCCGTATGGCACGCCAGAAGCGGGTGCTGTTCCGCGACGACCCGCCGCAAGCGTGGTTCCACGGCGATATCACGGGCCCCGCGCGAAGCGTTCAGTTCTTACGCCCGACACCAGTCAGGGTGTGCCAGCCGGCCTTGGCGGGCGGGCGCGTGGCGCCCAACGGTTCCCAGTGCCTGGCGTCGACCAGACCTGGACCGACAAGCTCCAGGCCGTCGAAGAAGCGGGCGACCTGGCCAGCCGCATGATTGTAGAGGGTCGTCGCCGTATACGCGTGAGCTAGCCTGGCGCCCGTCTGCTCATCGCCCGATCCCACCGAGATGACCACGTAACTGCCCGGGGCGATGGACTTGACGACGGTCCTCATGATCTCGCTGACTGCTTGTGCCTCAAAGAAGTGCAAGACCATGCCCAGAATGAGACACAGCGGCTCACCGAGCCGGATCACCCGTGCCGTGTCGGGATGGCTGAAAATAGCCGCCGGGTCGCGGAGATCCGACTCGATCGCGGTGACTCCGTTGGCGCTCATCAGGGCTCTGGCGTGGGCCACCACTACCGCGTCGTAGTCGACGTAGGCCACCCGGCAGGCTGCATTGACCGCCTGGGCTACCTGGTGGGTGTTCTGTGCAGTCGGCAGGCCTGGGCCGATGTCGACAAACTGCCTGATGCCCTGATCCGCTATCCAGTTCACTGCCCGGGCCAGGAAGAGCCGGTTCTCCCGTACCCTGGCCGGAAGCAGCGGATAGACCTCTAGCAGTCGCTCGGCTTCATCCCGGTCGGCGGCGAAATTATCCTTACCGTCCAGCAGGTAATCATAGATGCGGGCGATATTGGGCTTGCTGGGGTTGACCGCAGGATGCCTCACCCCCTTGTCGGCTTCCCGAATGTTGCGAGTGGGCATGGATACCGTTCCGTCTCTCCCTTTGCCGCTCTGATGTCAACTCAAGGTGAGCGAATGAACTAACCGGCCGTTTCCGGAGAAAGCCTCCTCGCCGGTGTCCCATCGGCAGCAGAACCAGGCCATCCGGCCGACGGCATCGCCACTGATTCCCATATCGGTCGACAGCGCGGCGACGACGGAAAGGCCACGACCGCATTCGGCGTCTATGCCGCCGTTGCCAGGCTCCGCCCATGGGCCGCCGGAGTCCTCAACCGTCACGCACGCTGATTGCCCGGCGCAAGCAACTTCCACGCTGAAGTGCCCGCCAGGTAGTCCGGAACGGCTATGGAGCACCGCGTTCGCCCCTAGCTCAGTGGCGCAGACCAAGATGTCTTGGACCACCTCTGCCGGGCAGTGGCGGCCATCCAGGTAACGGGAGACGAAGGCCCGCACCTGCGGCACCTGACCGGGCTCGCCTCGGAACGTACGACGCAGCGGCCGTGTAGCAGACGGGGACGTGGCCGACCCGCTGGCCACGCTCCTCGCTGAAACTACCGCGGCTACGCCGTGTCGCGCACCCGTCATGGCCTGTGCCTGGCCCTGAGTGCGCACGACCCACCTCGCATCGCTCGGGTCCCGCAGAACGGCTTTCGCCGCCCTGGGGCACGGCTTCAAAAGCTTGGACTTCCGCAACGCGCTCCCCGTCATTTTGTAGTAGTTTGCGTCCTAGGCGCAAGTAGTTCCGGGTGAGCAATTTGCCCGGCATCCGGAGGGGGTGGTGGCGTGGCGGCATCTCCCACCATGCGTCGGCGCCGACTCGCCGCTGAACTTCGGCGGCTACGCCACGAGGCCGGGCTGTCCATCGAGGACGTGGCGGTCGGCCTTGGCTGGCAGCTGTCGAAACTGTCGCGGATTGAGAACAGACAGGTTGGCATCTCAGCAGCCGACCTGCGGAAATTGCTCGCCGTGTACAAGGTGGAGGACCGGGAATACCGCGACCAGCTGACTGACATGGCCAGAAGGGCCACCGAGCGCGGCTGGTGGCAGTCTTTCGGCAGCGCTGTCGTGCCCACCCCGCTGGCGAACCTCATAGGCCTAGAGGCGGAGGCCCGGACCATCCGGTCGTACGAGCCGGAACTGGTGCCCGGGCTACTCCAGAGTGAGGCCTACGCGCGGGCCATCATGCGGGCGTGGCAGCCGGGTTGGACAGCTGCTGATATCGACCGCCGGGTGGAAATCCGGCTGGCCCGCCAGGACGTAATGCGCCAGGTCGGAGCGTCGCGCAGGCAGGCCGGAGCGTCACTGCGCGAGCCCGGAGCGCCGCCGCTGGTCAGTTGCATCGTCAACGAGGCCGTGCTGCGACGGACCGTCGGCGGTAACGAGGTCATGCATGAGCAGATCGAGGTGCTCGCCAAGGAACGGGACCCGGCCAACGTGACCGTGCAGGTTCTACCGTTCAACTCCGGCGCGCACCCGGCCATGGCCGGGCCGTTCCAGATCCTGACCTTCCAAGACCCAGGCGACCTCGGAATCGTCCACCTGGAGAGTGCGATGACCGCGATCACCCTGGAGCAGCCTGAGGAACTGCGCAGGTATGACGAGATCTGGGGGTCGCTGCAGGCGAGGGCGCTCTCGCCGGAGGACTCACGGGTAATGATGCGGAGCTACGCGCTCAGGTACGCCGGCCACTTCTAACCAGCCGGAAATGACTGAGCACGATAACCAGGGGAGGAATGGCATGACAGACCCGGATCTGCCTGGGGCTATATGGCGCAAGAGCGTCCGCAGCGGCGGGGCGACTAACTGCGTGGAGGTCGCGGGCGGCCTGCCGCTTATCGTGGCGGTGCGTGATTCCAAAGACCCAGCCGGGCCGGTGGTCACATTCGCCTTCGGCGCATGGGATACTTTCACTGCCAGGGTCAAAGGCGGCAGTTAAATAGCAGGTTAGGGAGGATAGGGCGGCGATGCAGCCGGACGATTTCCCCGAGATCGATACCCGGACCGCGAGTGTCGCGCGGGTCTACGACTACATGCTCGGCGGTACCGACAATTACGAGGTCGACCGCCGGGGCGCCGACATGACCGAAGACCTGATGCCCGGTAGCTACGCGATGACCCGCAACAACCGCCGCTACCTGGAGCGGGTCGTGCACTACCTGGCGGCCGAACACGGTATTCGCCAGTTCATCGACAACGGCAGCGGGCTGCCCACCCAGAACAACGTGCACCAGGTCGCCCAGCATGTCGACCCTGGGTCCAGGGTTGTCTACGTCGACATCGATCCGGTGGTCCTGGCGCACGGCCGGGTCAAGTCCCTGCTGGCCGAAACTGACACCACCGCCTTCATCGAAGCCGACGCGTGCGACGTCGGCCACATCCTCAGCCACCCGGACACCCGGCGCCTGATCGACTTCGGCCAGCCCGTTGCGGCCCTGTACGTCAGCTTCCTGCACTGCATTCCGGACACCCGCGATCCCAGCGGCATTATCCGGCAGATGATCGACCGCCTTGCCCCCGGCAGCTACCTCGCGATATCCCACGTCACCTCCGACGATCCGCTGGTCCGCGAGAGGGTGACCAGGTTCGGCCTCGAGGCAACCGGCGGGCACTGGGGCCGCGTGCGGTCAAGGGAAGAAGTCGCGGGCTTCTTCGACGGCCTTGAGCTAGTGCCGCCCGGCCTGGTAAAGGTCACCGAATGGCACCCGGATGGCAGGGAAGAACCAGACTCTCCTGAGTACTTCGAGTACGGCGGCGTAGCACGCAAACCGTGATGCGACTTTAGGGCGGGGTGGCGCGAGTACACACCGGGGGCCACGTCACCCGCGACCGGGCGTAGGGATCAGAGATAGATTCACGCATGCTTCCCGGCATCATCCGATACCCGGTCGCAACGCCCCTGTTCGCTGGCACGCCGTGTCGCTCGCTATGCCGTGATGGCGATCTTGCCGCTGGGGTGATGCTCCAGCATGTGCGTGACGGCGCCCGCCGCCTGGTCGAGCGGGTAGGTCTTGTCGATGACCGCCCTGACCTCGCCGGATTCGAGGAGCCTGAGGAGCGCATCCAGGTTCTCCCGGTTCACGGCAGGGGACACGAGCTTCACGGTGGTGGAGCCGAGCCCCATCAGCACGGCCCGCGCCATCCTGGGCAGGCCAGCGAAAAGGCCGCCGGTGTAGCCGATGCTGTTCGGGATGAGCATGCCGTCTGGCGCCAGCACCCGCACGGAGGCCTTCGGCGGGTGGTTCAGCACGTTGTCGAGGATGACGTCGAAACGCTGCCGGCCCTGGGTGAAGTCCTCCTTCGTATAGTCGATGACGTGGTCGGCCCCGAGCGACCGGACCAGCTCGACGTTGCGGGCAGTGCCGCACACGCCGGTGACTTCCGCGCCCAGCACCTTGGCGATCTGGACCGCCATGGTGCCGACCCCGCCCGAGGCGCCGTTGATCAGGACGCGCGTGCCGGCGCCCACCTGTGCCACGTCGCGCATGGCGACCAGCGCGGCGAGCCCGGTCATCACCGACGCCGCGGCGTCGGTGAACGTGAGCCCGGCGGGCTTCCCGGCGAGCTGGGCCGCCGGCACGACCACGTACTGGGCGAATGCGCCGGCCAGGAGCCAGGTGGACCCGAGCACTTCATCGCCGGGCACCAGGTCGGTGACCCGCCCGCCAACGGCCTCCACCACGCCAGCGACATCGCTGCCGCGGACAGCACGCTTCGGCCGGCGCAGCCCGGAGGCCAGGCGGCCGATGTACGGCACTCCGGTTACGGTGGCCCAGTCCGGAGTGTTGACACTGGTGGCCCGCATCCGGACCAGGACATCGCCGGCACCGACCGGCGGCACGGGGATCTCTTCGAGCCGGAGCACCCGCTCCGGGTCGCCATAGCCGTCCTGGATGACGGCACGCATGGTCAGTGGACTGACAGGCACGGCTGTGCTTCTCCTTCCGTATGGAACCCGCCGGGAGGCAGCTCCCGCGTCTTGATCGCTGTTGGCCCGCCGCAGTGGCGCGGTGCGCTCTCGGCTGGCTGTCGTCCTGGTCGCCATGGCTTGACCTTCCTGGTCCGGCGATGTGAGTGGTACGCTAAACTCATCCTTACGGAGTAAGGATGAGTGCGTACGACGTAAGGGTAAGCTTTACGATGTAAGGATGTCAAGGAGGTCTCTTGGGCGACACGAGACGGGATCGCGGGCGAGGGCTGGCACCGTGAAGCTCTCCGCGCTGGGCCCCACGGGCCCTGAGCGCCGCACCCAGCTGACCAGGGAGCGGGTGATGGCAGCCGCCATCGAGCTCGCCGACCGCGACGGCATCGAGTCCATCAGCATGCGCAAGCTCGCGCAGGAGCTGGGCGTCGAGGCGATGTCCCTCTACACGCACGTGCGCAACAAGAACGACCTCTTGGACGGCATGGCCGATACCGTGATCAGCCAGATCCCGGTCAGCGCCGAGGGCACCGACTGGAAGACGTCGCTGCGGCAGCTGGCGCTCACCGCGCGCAGCGTCATGCTGCGTCATCCATGGGCACCCCGCACGGTGGAGGCGCAGGCCGTGCCCGGGCCCGCCGCGCTGCAATACGTCAACGCGGTGCTCGGCATCCTCCGCGAAGGCGGCTTCTCCATCGCGCAGACCCATCACGCCCTGCACATCCTCGGCAGCCGCCTGCTCGGGTTCACGCAAGCCCTCTTCGACGATTCCGGCGACCTCGAGCCGGAGGCGGCCACCGCCCTCGCGAGCGCACTCGGTGCCAGCCATCCCTACGTCGTGGAGATGGCCCTCGCGGTTACCCACGGCGGCCGGTGCGACGACGACGCCGAGTTCACGTTCGCACTCGACTTCATCCTCGACGGCCTCGCGCGGCTCCACAGCGGCTGACTGGTTCCGGGCAGGCCGACCGAAGCGACATGCAGCGTCATGAGATCCGGGCGTCGGGGCTGATCGTCTTCATCCTCACCAAATACGCCTTCTCCAGCCAGATCGCCGAGCTAAACGGCAGTTGGACCACTACGATCACCGTCGCGGGCCCGATCCTGGTCTCGCTGTTCGTGTTCAGCATCTGCGGCGTGGTCAGGCCGTGGCGCAACGCCGCCTCCGACCAGCTCGTCGAGGCGGTGAACACCGCCCTGCCCGCCGGCGAGGACAGGATGGTCGTCCATGCCCAACGCCCCCACCTACCGGCTCCTGTCCCGCGTGTACCCGGACAGGGAAGTGCTCGGTGCCGCCGCCGCGCGCGACATCGGCGACGCGCTCGTCCGGCGGCTGGCCCGCCAGCCCCGCGCCCGTGTCATCTTCGCGAGCGCGCCGAGCCAGGAGGCAACCCTGCGCCGCCTGGCGGAGTACCCGGGTATCGACTGGGCGCGGGTCACGGCGTTCCACATGGACGAGTACCTGGGCCTGCCGCCGGAGGCGCCGCAGCGGTTCGGCACCTGGCTGCGCGGCGCGCTGCTCGACCGCGTGCCAGTCGGTACCGTGCACTTGATCGACCCGGGTGCGGACCAGAAGGAGGCCGTGGACCGCTACACCGCGCTGCTCGCCGCGGCGCCGGTCGACGTGGTCTGCCTCGGCATCGGGGTCAACGGGCACATCGCGTTCAACGACCCGCCCGCCGACTTCGATGAGCCGGCGCTCGTCAAGGTGGTCACCCTGGACCTGGCGAGCCGGGTGCAGCAGGTGGACGACGGCTGCTTCGCCGCACTCGACGAGGTGCCGGCCCGCGCGGTCACGCTGACCATCCCCGCGCTGCTTTCCGCCGCGGAGCTGTTCTGCATGGTGCCAGGCGCCCAGAAGAAGCGCGCGGTCACCGACGCGCTGCGCGGCCCGGTCACCGGCCTGGTGCCGGCGAGCGCGCTGCGCACCCACCCGCGGTGCCGCATCTACCTCGACAAGGAGTCCGCACCCGATGCCAGCGACGAGGCCAGCGCCAGGTTCCGCGACCGGGTAAGGAAACTGTGAGGGTAACCGGGCTGGACCCGGTCACCGGCCGGACCCTGTGCGTCACCGTCGAGGGCGACGTGATCGCCGACGTGCGGCGGGCGCCCGATCCCGGTGACGGGCTCTGGCTGGCGCCCGGCCTGGTGGACCTCCAGGTCAACGGGTTCGCCGGGCACGACGTCAACGCCGCGGACGTGACACCGCGGACGGTCGCCGACCTGGTGCGTGCGCTGTGGCGGGTGGGCGTCACCACCGTGCTGCCCACCGTGGTCACCGCCGCGGAGGACCGCATCGCCCGCGCGGTGCGAGTAATCGGCCAGGCCAGGGACGCGGACCCGGCCGTCGCGCACGCCATCCCCTATGTGCACGTGGAGGGGCCGTTCCTGTCCGGCCAGGACGGGCCGCGCGGCGTGCACGACCCCGCCCACATCCGGCCGGCCAGCATCGCCGAGCTGCGCCGCTGGGGCGACCTGGTGGGCATGGTCACCGTTTCGCCGCACGACGACGCGGCGCTCGACTTCATCAGGGCGGCGACCATGGCCGGGGTGCGCTGCGCGATCGGGCATACCCACGCTTTGCCCGAGCAGGTCACCCAAGCCGCGGACGCCGGCGCCGAGCTGTCCTCCCACCTGGGCAACGGCGCGCACGCCGAACTGCCGAGGCACCCCAACTACCTGTGGGCGCAGCTGGCCGACGACCGGCTGACCGCCGGGTTCATCGCTGACGGCCATCACCTGCCCGCCGACACGTTCAAGGCCATGCTGCGGGCCAAGGGCCTCGACCGGGCGCACCTGGTGTCGGACAGCACGGCGCTCGGCGGGATGCCGCCAGGCAGGTACCGCACCCCGGTGGGCGGCGAGGTCGAGCTGTCACCTGATGGGCGGCTGTCCTACGTGGGCACACCGTACCTGGCCGGCGCCTCGCGGACGCTCGCCGACGGGGTGGCGACCGCGGTCGCCATGGCCGGCCTGCCGCTTGCGGCGGCGCTGCGGCTCGCGACG
>JAWWPV010000038.1:0-3042 GCA_033854775.1 Trebonia sp. | reverse complement strand
AACGAAAATCGAGGCGGCTCAGCTCAAGCTGGGCGACCGCCTGGCGCGTGATCGGGCCGTTTTCCGTGTGGGAGTGTCCCTGGTAACCAAGGTGTTGCCTGGGCCTGCCGCTATTTAGTGGGAGGGTTATGTCATTGCCTCAAGGTGAGGCGCGCCTGTCATGTGCCGGAGCCGTTGAGGTGGATGGTCCCCTGCCATGCAGGGGCGGCTAGCGGCGGTGCGGTTCGGCGGCGTGGTGTTCTCTAGGCCTGCCACGGGCTGTACTGGTTCGGGTTGCCCGAACGGAGTCGTGCCGCCAACCACCGGGTCGCCAGCAGGCGGGGAGGGTCGGAGCGCCTTCGCCGCGGACCCGGGATCTGCCCCGAGCGCGGCTCGGTAGGTCGGCATTGCCTACGGGGAAGCTCCTAGCGGAGCGAGGTCGCGCAGCGTCGAGGGTAGGAACATGCCGCCCTGCATCGCACCGATCACCGACTACGCGGGCGCCTCTGGATCAGCCGTCTCGGTGAGGTGGCCTCGGTCTTTCATCTGGATGAAGCCATGGCGGAACGGCTCCAGCCATCGACGGGAGCCGACGGCCACGTCGGCGTGTGTCTCGGGGTCGGACTACGAGGCCGGACAGTGAACCCAACCCGCGGCTGCCCCCCATGACTGATACCGATTACGGCTCGTGCTGAGCCCGGGGCCAGGATGCCCCGGGCAGCGGCTTCCACGAATTCGGCTCTGGCTGCGGCAACCAGTACAGCACCGCCGGGGGCAGGGGCTTGCCGACGTCGGCCGCACCGCGCGGCCATGCCGGCACCGCATAACCGCCTGACCGTTACCGGGATCATGTGAAGGCTTGGACGTGATCGGCGATGAAGGTCCGCAGGGAGCGTGGCGCGGTGCCGGTGATCGATGTGACGTCGTCGGACAGCCACGCCGCGTCGCCTTCGGCGATCAGTCCGAACGCCTGGGCGTTGGAGGTCGCGACAGCCTCGGGGATTCCTGCCTGGATCATCGCGGCGCGGTGCTCGGCGGGGCTGACCTGACGGTATTCGACTGGGCGTTGCAGCGCAGCGGACAGCTCGTTGGCTATGTCGGTGTATGTGATCAGGCCAGGCCCGGTCAGCCAGTAGGCCTGGCCGGCATGTTTCTTTGGCGCGGTGGCGATCGCCGCAGCGCTGGCGGCGACGTCACGGGCGTCGATCATGCCGACCTGGCCGTCGCCGGCCGACATCAGGAAGCCTCCGGTCTGCTTGATCATCGGTGCTAGGGCGAGGAGGTTCTGCATGTATGCGTTCGACCTCAGCAGGGTGCGGGCGAGGCCGGCGGCTTCCAGGTGCGCCTCGATCTGTGCCTGGCCGCGGCGCCGGTCGACCGGGGAATCGGCCGATGCCTTGCTGGTGACCTTGATGACGTGGCTCACGCCCTGGCGGGCGGCGCTGTCGATGACCGCGATCTCCTGGGCCGGCACGGCCGGGCTGACGAGCAAGACCGTGTCGATGCCGCGCATGGCCGCATCCAGCGTGTCCGGGCGGTCGAATTCGCCTGTGGCGATCTCGACGCCGCCGTGAGGCGCCCGGGACGGGTCACGGACCAGCGCCCGGACGGGCTGGTGCCGCGCGGCGAGCAGCCGGGCAGCTTCTGAGCCGACGTTGCCGGTCGCGCCGGTAACCAGGATCATCGTGTCTCCTTCGGTTAGCTGAGCGTGGATGGTCAGAGAGCGGCGGCGCGACCGGCGTCGACGGCGAGGACCGTCCCGGTGACCGGCCGGGCATCCTCGCCGGCCAGGTAGGCGATCACGCGGGCAACCTCATCCGGTTCGTTCGGGCGCCCCAGGGGGCTGGCGGCGGCGAGCGTCTCGAGCATGTCGCCCATGCTCTTGGTGACCTCGGTGCGGCTCGGCCCGAGCGCGACGGCGTTGACTCGTACCCCGGCCGGGCCGAACTCAGCCGCCCACGAGCGCGTCAGCGCCTCCAGCGCCGCCTTGCTCGCGCCGTAGGCTGCCATGCCCGCAGCTCCCCGCGCGGCGACCATCGTCGACACGTTCACGATCGCCCCGCGGCCGCGCGCCGCCATCCGCGGGGCGAGGGCCGCGGTGAGGAAGAACGGCGCGCGGAAGTTCACCGCGGCCATCGCCTCGAAGCCCGCCTCGGTGGTCTCGGCAGTAGGACCAAGCTCCCAGAACCCGGCGTTGTTGACCAGCACGTCCACCTCGCCGGCCTCGGCGGCCAGGCGCCGCACGTCCTCCGGCGAGGCCAGGTCCGCGCGGATGAAGCGCCCGCCGGTCTCGGCAGCCACCTCCCGGCCACGGGCCTCGTCACGGCCGCTGACAACCACCTTCGCGCCATGGTCGCCGAACAGCTGCGCGGTCGCCCGGCCGATGCCCGACGTCCCGCCGGTGACCAGCACGGTCGCCTGCTCGAAGTTCATCAGGTGCCTCCGTCTAGATTGGATCGACCTATCCAATCTAGGCTGGGTAGGATTGGATCGTCAAATCCATTCCTGGGGGCAAGGTGACCAGATGCCGAAGCAGGACGCGCCGAGCACGAGGAAAGGCCGCGCGACGCGAGACCGGATCGTCGCCGCCGCGGCGGAGCTCATGTACCGCCACGGAGTCGCGGGCACCAGCACCCCGGCAGTCCGCGACGCCGCCGGCGTCAGCTCCTCGCAGATCTACCACTACTTCGCCGACAAGGACGACCTCACCCGGGCAGTCATCGCGTTCCAGACCGACGCGATCCTGGCCTACCAGGCACCGTCCCTGGCCAGGATCGACAGCCTCGGCGCCCTCCGCGCATGGCGCGACGTCGTGGTAGACGCCGCCCGGCAGCAGCACGGCGCCGGCGGCTGCCCGCTGGGCAGCCTGTCCAGCGAACTGTCCGACGACCACCCGTGGGCCCGCGACGCCCTGGCCGCCAGCTTCACCGCTTGGTCCGAGGCGATCCGCGCCGGCCTGGCCGCCATGACCGGCAACGGCACCCTGCCGCCCGAGACCGACCCGGGCCAGCTTGCCCTGGCACTACTCACCGCCGTGCAGGGCGGACTGCTCCTCGCCCAGGC
>JAWWPV010000037.1:0-7878 GCA_033854775.1 Trebonia sp. | reverse complement strand
CCTTGACGTAGGCCACGAGCTGCTTGACCTCCGACGGCGTCGGCTCGGCCAAGCGCCGGCCGCCCCACTGCTCGACAGTCCGCTGCCCGTAGGAGCTGTACGCCCGCACGGGGCTGCCGGTAAGCGTGGCCGCCACGACGGGGACATACTCGGCGAAGGTCGGCACGGGCGGCCGGTTCGCGGGCGCGGCGGTCAGGTCGGCCGGGGACAGGCCCATCGACTTCAGGACCAGCAGCGCCGCGTCCACGGCGGCCTGCTGCGACGCGGCCGGAGAGGTGGGAGTGGTAGTCACGGTTGTCCTCCATGCGCATGCGGGAACACGCCACGGGCGCGGATGGCCTCGTGCACCACGGCGAGAGTAGGCGGTGAGGGTTTCACCGGCGGGCGCCCCGGCCAGCAGCACCCGGTCGCCGGGCTCCAGGCCGCAACGGCGGCGCAGCGCGGCGGGAATCACGAGGTAGGCGCGCTCGGGAACGGTCACCATGCCGCCGGGATCGCGGCGCGCGGTCACCACGCCGGCCTCGGCGGTCAGGGTCAGCCGGTCGCCGCCGGCCCAGCCCAGCGCGGTGATGACGCCCTGGTCCGCGACCCGGCCAGAGGCGTCGATCCGGCCGATCCCGTAGACCACGTCCTGCGGCAGCGACGGCACGGGCGCCGGCTCAGCCAGGGGCAGCCGCCGTCCTGCGGCGGACCTGGCACGCTGCCGGGCAGCCGGGACAGCGGAAGAGGGGATGACGGGAGCAAGCGGCCGGGCGGTCATCGCAGCGTCCCCGCAGGGAGGTGAACAGGGCCGGACGCCTGAGTGCGGACGGCGTCACGGCCGCCTGCGAGCGCGCGCAGCGAGTGTGAGCGGGTGCGTGCGGGATTTCCCGCTGGCTCGGTGCCCAGGGCTTGAACCCGCCGCCCGGTGAGATCTCCCCTTATGGTGGAGAACCACCGCAGCGGGTTCAAGCACCGTCCGATTCGGTGAGATTTCACCGTTCCGTGTGGGCGAGGAGGGATTTGAACCCTCACATCCTTTCGGACACACGGACCTGAACCGTGCGCGTCTGCCGTTCCGCCACTCGCCCGAGGGAGGACGACTTAGGTTAGCACGGGGGCCATCGTGCTAGTACCGCTCCTCTTGGGCCCGTGCGGCGCGGGGCGCTGCGCATACCCCTACAACTGCCCGGACCCCGGATAACATCAGATGGATAACAAGCCGAAGGGAGGCTCGACGGGTGGGAGTTCTGCAGCGCTTCGAACGACGGCTTGAGGGCATGGTCGAAGGAACCTTCGCACGGGTATTCAAGTCCGAGCTACAGCCGGTTGAGGTGGCGAGCGCGGTCCAGCACGAGATGGACGAGCGGGCGGCGATCGTGGCGCAGGGCCGCACGCTGGTGCCGAACGACTTCGTGGTCGAGATCGCGCAGACCGATGCCGAGCGGCTCGACATCATGGTCGAGAGCCTGAGCCTTGAGCTGGCGACGCTGGCCAGAGATCACGCTAAGGAGCAGGGGTACTCGTTCGTTGGACCGGTGCGGATCCGGTTTGAGGGGGTTCCCGATCTTGCGACCGGCATGTTCCGCATCCGGTCTGGAGTGATCCGCGGGCACACCGTAGAGGCGGGCGAGGTTCGGCAGCCGGTCAGCGACTTGCCGCGGGGCGGTGGCGGCCAGTTCCCTGGCAGACCGCGACTTGTGGTGGCCGGGTCGTCACCGGGCACGGGCATGGAGACGGGCAGCACCTATGAGCTTCAGACGCCCGTGACCCTGCTCGGCCGCGGCACGGACTGTGACCTGCGCATGGTTGATCCCGGTGTCTCGCGCCACCATGCCGAGCTGCGCGTGGAGGACGGCCAGGTCGTCCTTGTCGACCTGGGATCTACCAATGGCACGTTCGTGAACGGGCAGCCGATGCGTCGCGTCGTGCTCACAGACGGCACGAATGTGACGCTCGGCCGCACCACTATGGTTTTCCATCAAGACATGCGGTATTGATCAGCGCTCGCCAGGTAGTTGCTAGATAGGCGCCAGAAGACCGAGGAGTGACTACCCTTAGGGCAGCCAACCGACAGCGACGCAGAAGCCTGAGGACACAGCACGGAATGAACGCGCTCACCCTTACCCTGATCAGGGTGGCCTTCCTGGCCGTCTTGTGGCTTTTCGTCATCGCGGCGATCGGCGTGGTGCGCACGGACCTGCTGGGCACGGTGGTGGCCAAGGTGCGCAGGGGGCGGAACCAGCCGGCGCCGATGCAGCAGCCCAAGCCGCCGCGTCCGGCGAGGCCAGGACGCGGAACGCCACGCTTCCTTGTCGTCACCGATGGCGCCCTGGCCGGCGTGAGCATCGATCTAACGGATCAGCAGATAACGATGGGCCGGGCGAATGACGCCACGCTGGTGCTGAATGACGACTACGCTTCCACGTACCATGCCCGGATATTTCCGCAGGACGGACAGTGGCTCGTTGAGGACCTCGGCTCTACCAACGGCACCTACCTGGACCGGCAGAAGGTGGCCCGCCCGACCCCGGTGCCTGTAGGCGTGCCCATTCGCATTGGAAAAACCGTTCTGGAACTGCGCAGATGACACTAGCTCTCAGATACGCGGTACGGTCCGATGTCGGTCTCCTCCGAGAGGGGAACGAAGACTCGGCGTACGCCGGACCGCACCTGCTCGCGGTTGCCGACGGCATGGGCGGCCACGCGGCCGGCGAGGTGGCAAGCGCTGCCACGATTACGACGATCGCACCGCTCGACGCGGAGGATCCCGGGCCGGACCTCGTTGGCACGCTGGCCGACGCGGTCGCGACGGCCAACCTGCGCCTCCAGGAGCTGATCATCTCCGACCCGGCGATCGAGGGCATGGGCACGACGCTGACCGCGCTGCTGTGGTCGGAGGGGTACGCCGCGCTCTGCCATATCGGCGACTCCAGGGCGTACCTGCTGCGCGACGGCCAGTTCATGCAGATCACCCACGATCACACGCTCGTCCAGTCGCTGGTCGACGAGGGCAAGATCACCGAAGACGACGTGGCCACGCACCCGCACCGGTCGCTGCTGCTCCGCGCCCTGGACGGCAGGACGATCGCCGAGCCTGACCTGGCGCCGCTCGAGACGTACCCAGGTGACCGCTACCTGCTGTGCTCCGACGGCTTGTCCGGCGTGGTGACCGAGCAGACGCTGCACCAGGCGCTCACCTCGGTGCGGGACCCGGACAAGGCGGCGCTGCGGCTCGTCGAGCTCGCCATCAAGGGCGGCGGGCCTGACAACATCACCTGCATCGTGGCCGATGTCATCGACACTCACAACACCAGGGTTCCGCCGACGTGGCAGCCGGTGTTCGCCGGCGCGGCGGCCAACGGCGCCCCGGCTGACCTGCGCCCGCCGGCCAGGCAGAGCTCGCCGGCGAGCAGGGCCATGCGGCTCAGCAGGACCGCACCGCAGCCCGTGGTGCCGGAGGAACCGCCGACTGGTGTCTGGCCCGCGGGGCCTGCTGGCTACCGTGACGGCTACGCCGGGGCCTTTGACGCGCAGGCGTTCGAGCCCGGTGGCTTCGGGCAGGCCGACGCGCGCAGTGACACGGGCCCCAACAGGGTCAGGGACACCGCTACCTTCGAGCGACCCAGCGGCTTCCTCGGGCATGACGACGATCAGGACGGGCCGGAGGACGACGACCGGGGCGGGCGGCGCGGCGGCCACCGCGCCAAGCATCAGCGCTACGACGAGGGCGACGATTACGCCCCGCACGGCAAGCGCCGCTGGCCCATCGTGACGGCATCGCTTGTGCTGCTCGTCCTGCTCCTCGGTGGTGGCGGCTACGGCTTCTGGCAGTACAACCAGAGCCAGTACTACGTCGGCGTTGACCAGAACGGGTACGTCGCCATCTTCCGCGGCACCAATCAGAACGTCGCGGGGATTAGCCTGTCCAGCCTTGTCCAGCGGTCGACCTTGAAGGTCAGCGAGCTCCGCAGCACCGACCAGACCACGCTCACCCAGACGATCACGCAGGGCAGCGTGAACAACGGGCAGCAGCTGATTGACCAGCTCCAGAGCCAGGTCGATCAGTGCCAGCAGCAGTGGCAGGCGGTGGCCGCGTGGCCCGCCAAGAATGCCACCTACCGGACCGAGGTGGCGAACGCCGCCAAGAGCAAGGGCAAGATCAAGGTCCCGGCCAGCGCCAATCCTGGCCCGCAGCCGGACGCTCCCGACGCGGCGAACTGCGCCCCGGCCGCGGCGCTCGGCATCACGGTCCCGGCGTCCACGTCGACCGCCCCGACTTCGCATCCGACATCGACCGCGTCCAGTGCCAGGCCAACCACGAGCCCGACGGCCACGTCATCGGCCCGTGCGTCCGCCACCCCGCGGGCGGCCGGGTGAGCAGCATGACGATGCCTACTCCCGCGCTGGGCAGCCAGCCGCCGGACGAGGCGGCGACCAGCCGGCGGTCCACCGAGCTGTGGATGATGTTGTTCGCGTGCGGCATCGTCGCGTTCGCCTTCGCGAACACGGCGGCCAGCCTGAAGGACCAGCATCTTTCGACCATCGTCGAGTACATGATCGCGTTCTTGGTGATCGTCTTCGGCGCGCACCTCGCGGTCCGCCGCTGGGCGCCGTACGCCGACCCACTGCTGCTCCCGATCGCGACGGTGCTCAACGGCCTCGGCATCGTGATGATCTACCGGCTCAACCAGGCCGGGCGCGACGGCAACCCGAGCGCGAACGGCCAGCCGATCGTGACGCTCAGCCACAGCGCGACAACCACGCAGATCA
Source organism: Trebonia sp. (assembly GCA_033854775.1). GTDB lineage: Bacteria > Actinomycetota > Actinomycetes > Streptosporangiales > Streptosporangiaceae > Trebonia. Next base: position 3,126 of record JAWWPV010000037.1, on the reverse strand, counting down.
TCTACTCGGTGATCGGCGTCGTCGTCCTCGTGGTGTTCCTGGCGTTCATCAAGGACGTCAAGGGCCTGCAGCCCTACACCTACATATTCGGCCTGGCGGGGATGTTCCTCATCGCGATCCCCGCGCTGCTGCCGTCGAGCATCAGCGGCGTGGCGGGGACCAGCGCCAAGATCCAGGTCAGCATCGGCGGCTTCTCCATCCAGCCGGAGGAGTTCGGGAAGCTGCTGCTCGCCGCCTCCTTCGCCAGCTACCTGGTGGTCAACGGCAGGAAGCTGTCGCTGCTTACCGAGAAGTGGTGGATCTTCAGCCTCCCGAGGCGGCGCGACCTCGCCCCGATCCTGGTGGTCTGGGCGGTGAGCATGCTGATCCTGATCTTCGAGAGTGACATCGGTACCAGCGCGGTGTTCATGGGCCTGTTCGTCGCGATGCTTTACATCGCGACCGGGCGCAGATCCTGGGCCATCCTCGGCTTCCTGCTTTTCGTCGCGGGCGCCTTCCTCACGGCCAAGCTCGTGCCGCACGTTGGGGTACGGTTCAACGTCTGGCTCCACCCGTTCAGCAACGCGAACCTCTTGCAGGGTGCCCAGTCCTCCTACCAGACCGCACAGGGCCTGTACGGTCTGGGGAACGGCGGCCTGCTTGGCAAGGGGCTGGGCAATGGCCAGCCCTTCTGGACACCGCTGGTGCAGAGCGACGAGATCTTCACCGCGTTCGGCGAGGAACTCGGCCTGGCCGGCGTGATGGCGATGCTGCTGCTGTACGGGCTGTTCGTGCAGCGCGGCCTGCGCACCGCCATGCTCGTCAAGGACGACTACTCCAAGCTGCTCGCGAGCGGGCTGTCGTTCATGTTCGCGCTGCAGGTCTTCGTGATCGTCGGCGGCGTGACCAACCTGATCCCGTTCGCCGGCATCACGACGCCGTTCCTGTCCCAGGGCGGGTCGAGCCTGATCTCGAGTTGGCTGCTCGTCGCGGTGCTCGCCCGGCTGAGCGATACCGCGCGCCGTCCGGCGCCCAAACCGATTCAGGACGAGGGGATGACTCAGGTGGTGTCGCTCCGATGACCGGAATGAACCGCCCGATCAAGCGGATCGCGCTCGGGGTCCTCGTGATGTTCATTGTCCTGCTCGTCAACGTGAACTACCTGCAGGCGGTGCAGGCCCCCAGCCTGGCGAACCGGCCGCTCAACGACCGCACCGAGTTCGCGCAGAACCAGGTGCAGCGCGGCAACATCGTGACCGCCGACGGCATGACGGTGGCCACCACCAAGCCGTCGAACGACCTGTTCAAGTACCAGCGCGTCTACCCGGCCGGGCCGGTGTACGCGCCGGTCACCGGCTACGACACGATCTTCACCCAGTCGCAGGCGCCCAACTACGCGACCGGCGTGGAGAAGGCGGAGAACGCCCTGCTGACCGGCACCGGCTCACAGCTCGCGTTCCGCAACTTCATCGACATGATCACGAACAAGCCGCAGAAGGGCGCGACCGTCCAGCTGACGGTCAACTCCAAGGCGCAAGCAGCGGCCTACCAGCAGCTCCAGGCGACCCTCCAGGGCAAGACCGTCAACGGCAAGCAGCAGGTCGGCGGCGTGGTCGCGCTCAATCCGTCCACCGGCGCGATCCTGGCCATGGCCTCCTATCCGAGCTATGACCCGAACCAGCTCGCCGTGCACGACACCACCAAGCTCAACTCGATCGACAGCAAGCTCACCGCCGAGGACCCGAGCCCGCTGCTGAACAACGCGTCCCAGACCACGCTGCCCCCCGGCTCGACGTTCAAGATCGTCACGAGTTCCGCGTGGTACAACCAGGACTCGACAAGGAACCCGAATACTGTGGTCGTTTCCCCGCAGCCGCTCCAGCTGCCCAACGGGAACCTGCTCAATAACGACAGCAACGAGCAGTGCGGTAACGGGTCGGGCAAGACCGCGGTACTCTTCGCGTTTGCCCAGTCCTGCAACACCCCGTTCGCCAACATCGGCATCCAGGTCGGCGGCCCGACGATCAAGTCGATGGCCACGGCGTACGGCCTGAACAACCCGAGCGCGCAGGACATCAGCGGCGTGAACGTGGCGCCGTCCAACTTCACCGCGGAGGCGGACAAGTCGTTCACCGCCTTCGACGCGATCGGGCAGCACGACACCACGGTGACCCCGCTGCAAGAGGCGATGTTCGCGGCGACGGTTGCCGACGGCGGCACGCTGATGAAGCCGTACCTCGTCCAGCAGGTCACGGCCAGCGACCTGTCGGTGGTCAACCAGACCCAGCCGCAGCAGCTCGGCCAGCCGATATCAGGCACGATCGCCGGCTACGAGAAGCAGATGATGACCGCCGTCGTGCAGCAGTCAGAGGGAACCGGCTTCGCGTTCAGCGCGAACAACGAAAACGGCCTGGTCATCGCGGGCAAGACCGGTACCGCGCAGAATGGCGTGAGCGCCCAGCCGGACGCCGTTTTCACCGCTTTTGCCCCAGCCGACAACCCTAAGATAGCTGTCGGCGTCATGATAGAAGGCGGGGGCTATGGGGCTGCCGCAGCCGCGCCGATCGCCGTCGCGGTCATCAAGGCCTATCTGGCAACCCTGGGGAATCAGTGACAATGGCCGACTACGTCCTCGACGACCGCTACACGTTGATCGAGCTGATCGCTACCGGCGGCATGGGCGAGGTCTGGCGCGGTGGCGACCAGATCCTCGGCAGGCCCGTGGCGGTCAAGATGCTGGCCGCCGTCCACGCGGGCGATGAGCAGTTCCGCGCGCGGTTCCGCGCCGAGGCACGGTACGCGTCCTCGCTCGCCCACCCGGGGATTACCCGGGTCTTCGACTACGGCGAGCACAGCCCGCTCGGCGGCCCCTACCTGGTCATGGAGCTCGTGGACGGCCAGCCGCTGTCGGAGATCCTTGAGCGGTACGGCCGGCTCGACCCGTACGTGGTGCTCGACATCGTCGCCCAGGCGGCCCGCGCGCTGGACGCCGCGCACCGGGCCGGCATCGTGCACCGGGACATCAAGCCGGGCAACCTGCTGATCATGGCCGACGGCACGACCAAGATCACCGACTTCGGCATCGCCAAGGCGAATGTGCAGGACGTCAACCTGACCGCGACCGGCATCGTGATGGGCACGGCCCTG
>JAWWPV010000036.1:0-2717 GCA_033854775.1 Trebonia sp. | reverse complement strand
GTTGTGCGCACCCGGGGCAAGGCTGCCGACCTCGTCGTTCGCGGCGTGCAGGTGCGTGAGGCGGACTACTCCCGCCCGGAGACCCTGGGCGCGGCGTTGGTCGGCGTGGAGCGGCTGCTGCTGGTTTCGAGCAGCGAGCCGGGTCAGCGGGTCCCCCACCACACCAATGTCATCCAGGCCGCAAAAACAGCCGGGATCTCCCGCGTCGCGTACACGAGCATGCTCAACGCCGACGACACGACCAACCCGCTTGCCGGCGAGCATCAGGGCAGCGAGCGGGCATTGAGGGAGGCGGACGTGCCGTTCACCCTGCTGCGCAACGGCTGGTACACGGAGAACTACACCGACCAGATTGGCCAGTACCTCGAAGCTGGCGAGATCCTCGGCGCGGCCGGCAACGGCAGGATCTCGGCGGCTTCGCGCCAGGACTACGCCGCCGCCGCTGCCACGGCACTCCTTGAAGACGAGGGAGGGAACCGGACTTACGAGCTCGGCGGCCCAGCCTTCGACCTACCCGAGCTGGCGCGGATCATCACCGAGATCACCGGCACAAAGGTTACCTACCGTGACCTGCCCGTCGGCGAATACGCCTCCTGGCTGCAGCAAGCCGGCCTCGATGAGGCGACTGCTCACTTCGTGGCCGCTCTCGATGCCTCCATCGCGCGCGGCGACCTCGATACCAACCGTCAAGACCTAGCGCAGCTGCTGGGGCGCCCTGCCACGCTCCTCACCGACCTGATCGCAACACGCGTCAGCCGCCAATACGCAGCACGCAGCGCCACGGCCACCCGGGCCGTGAACTGACGCATCACGGACAAGAAAAGGAACCCTCATGGCTACCACGACCCACAACACCAGCCGGACGACACACCTCCTCGCGCTCATGAAGAAGGGCGACGACGCCTTCAACTCCCGCGACTTTGCAGCAATGGACGCGGTACACCACCCAGACATGATCGCGCATATCACAGGGAGCGCAGAGCCGATCCACGGACGGGCCGCGCACGCAGCGACGATGGAGCAGATGTTTCATATCTTCCCCAACGTCCACGTCTACAACGACCCATACCCAATCCAGTTCGGAAGCGGCGACTGGATCACCGTGATCACCCGCGTCACAGGGACCTTCACCAGGGAGATGACCCTGCCCGACGGCACCGTGATCGCTCCGACAGGAAAAGCGTTCGACAACGACTTCACCACGACCGCCAAGTGGGACGGTGACCTGCTCATCGAAGAGTACGTCTTCTGGGACTCCGCCCTGCAGGCGCAGCAGATCGGCCTCGCCTAGACCCGAGGCGTGCCGGGCGGCTCGCGGCGATCGGATTCCGGGAGCCGGCCGATGGGTCTCAATCAGACAGGCTTCCAAGCGGAGTGGACAGGGCGGGGCGGGACCGCCGTTCAAGTTCCACGAGCCTTCAAGCCCCTCCATCTGGGCCAAAAGGAGACATCACCATGATCCTCATCACCACTGCCGGCAAGGTGGGCTCAGAGGCAGCACGCCTGCTCGCTCAGCGAGAAGAGCCCGTGCGGGTCCTGGTCCGCGACCCGGATAAGGCGACCGCGCTGGCCCAGGCAGGAGTAGAAGTCGCCGAGGGTGATCTGGAGGTTCCGGCGACCATCGACGCAGCGATGCAAGGCGTCTCGACCGTGGTACTCGTCAGTCCAGCGATACCCGGCCAGGAACTGAACGTTATCGACAGCGCCGTCCGCGCGGGCGTAGAACACGTCGTGAAGATCACCAGCAAGGCCTCAGCGGACTCGCCCATAGCCCGGCGGCGCGGCCAGACCGAAATAGAGAACGGGCTGATCGCCTCCGGGCTTGGCTACACGCTCCTGAGGAACAACGCCTACATGCAGAACTTCCTTATGCTGGCCCCCGCGATCGCCAAGACGAGCAGCTTCGGCTCCTCTACGGCCGACGGTCGCGTCGGCCTGATCGACGCGCGCGACGTCGCCGCTGTTGCCGCAGAGATCGCTGTTTCACCCGCCCCACACGCGGGAAAGACCTACTGGCCCACCGGCTCCGAGCGGCTGTCCTACTCAGATGCGGCAGCGGTGCTCTCGAAAGTCCTCGGCCGGCCGATCACCTTCCATCCTCTTACATTCGAAGAGGAACGGCAGGCAATGATCAACGCCGGCGTTCCTGAAATAGTCGCCGAGATGAACGCCCAAGCGCTCAGCCTGTTCGCCCAAGGCGACTCCGATTGGATCACCGACGATGTGCCCTCGCTCCTTGGCCGGCCAGCGCGTACCTTTGAACAGTTCGCCACCGATCACGCCGGAGCGTTCTCGTGAAGCTCAGGCAACCGCGGCAGCGGTGACTGCCACAGTCGCGCGAGGCTGTTTCGAAAGCCGCTGAGTCTGCGCGCCAGGTGATCAGAAGCGCGTCGCCGACCGCTCCGCTGCCCACATCAGGGAGGCGTGATGCGCTCAAGTATCAGGCTGGTTTCACGCACCTGAATGATCAAGATCTTAGGGCTCTGAGCTGCAAAGGTTCGGTGTCCGAGGAGTGAGCCGGTCCCTACGTACATGCCCGCCGTCACGGGCGAGGTGGTCCTTGAGGGTCAGCGGGCGTGGAGACGATTGGAACATTCGCTGCGCCTATCGCACCCATGCGCGTGCGCAGGGCAGCCTCAGCATGGTCACTCCCCGTGAGACTGTTGTGCCGGGTTTGTGGCGGGCGCCGAATGAACGGCGGTGTGCTGGCGGTAGTG
>JAWWPV010000035.1:0-3689 GCA_033854775.1 Trebonia sp. | reverse complement strand
CCCGCGGACCGCCGTGCCGCCCGGCATGGTGTCGATCTCGGCGGCGCACTTCTCCGGCGCCCGGGCCGTCACCCGGCACCTGATCGAGCTCGGTCACCGCCGGATCGGCGTGATCACCGGGCCGCCGCACTGGCACACCAGGGACGACCGGGTCGGCGGGCACCTCGCCGCGCTGGCCGAATCCGGGGTGCTTGGCGACCCGGAACTGATGCGGTCCGGCGAGCCTGCCACCAAGACGGGGGTGTGGGCCGGCCAGGAACTGCTCGATCTGAGGCCGCGACCGAGCGCCGTGGTCTGTTTCAACGACAAGGTCGCGGTCGGGGTGATGGAGATGGCCGCGGCGCGCGGGCTGCGGGTACCCGACGACCTGTCCGTCGCGGGCTTCGACGACATCGACGTCAGCCGGGCCAGCACCCCCCGCCTCACCACCGTCCGCCAGCCGCTGCAGGAGATGGGCCGCACCGCCGTCACGATGCTGATGCGCCAGCTCGACGGGCACGCCCACGAAGCGCTGAGCATGGAACTGGAGACGCGTCTGGTCGTGCGCGAAAGCACAGGCCCGGCGTCCGGCTCAGGCTAGGCGCGGGCGCGGGCGCGGAGCGCCCTCACCGACCCCGGTCGTCTCCGGTCGAGCGGGCAACGGGCCGGGAATTATGCGCCCTTGCACGCGTTGGTATGATCGAGGCACTCGCGGACCCCAACCGCCTACCCGTTGGCGGCTCCAGGTCCGCGTGAGACGCCTGCCAGCTGCGTTGATCCTCGGAGATCCGCAAGCCGGCACGGCGTCCAAGGCAACAGGCCCGCTGCCGGGGCGTTCTTCGCCCCGTCCGTGGGACTACGCGGCATGCTGCCGCGCGACCGTGCCCGGCATTCCACTGGAGGAGTTTGTGGCTCGACCAGGCCAGCGCCAAAAGGGCGCTCGCCGTACCGTACCTGCGAAGCAGCGACGCGTCCGCCACCGCGGCGACGTCGTCTCGGTGCTCTCCCGAACTGTCCGTGAGCTCGAGGCGGCCGCCCGGCGCGGCCGCGTGACGCCTGCCGTGCGCACGAAGTTCCAGGCCGTCGCCATGCTGTTGCGGGACGAGCGTGCCCGCGTCCGGACGGCGGCCGGGAACAGCAGTCATCGCGCTGAGCAGCTCAAGCGCCTGGACGGCATCGCGGCCATCCTCGCGGCGACCGCCGTCCAGGACGCTGGGCTGCTAGCGCTGCTCGCCGAGGACTCGATCGTCTCCGACGCGGCCCGGTCTCTCAAGCGGGAGATGATGCGGGAGCTCGGCATCGAGCCGGCGCCAGAAGAGATCGCGCCGGCGGAGCCCGCGACCGCTCCCGCTGACACGGAGCCGCAGGTCATGCCCCAGTCGGTGATCTCCAGGCAGCTGGCGAACCCCTTCCTCGCCCCCGACTTCTCCGCCGCTCCGCAGCGCGCCTCCCGTCCGCGCCGCCTGGCCGACTGGGAGCTGCTCGGCCCGCTGCTCAGTTCCTTCGAGCGCGCCGGCGACGGAGCCCCGGCGTGCATGGCGCTCCCGGTGCCGACGGCCCGGTTCACCCCGGCCGGCCTGGAGCTGATGCCGCACCAGGGGCAGCTGGTCGCCGCGGCCGCTGCCGGTCACCGGACGTTCCTCCTCGCTGACGAGCCGGGTCTAGGCAAAACGGCCCAGGCGCTGCTCGCCGCAGAAGCGGCGAACGCCTACCCGCTGCTGGTCGTCGTGCCGAGCGTGGTCAAGACCAACTGGGCCCGTGAGGCGGCCCGCTGGACGCCGCGCCACCCGGCCACCGTGGTGCAGGGCGACGGCGAGAAGGTCGACGGCTTCGCCGACATCGTCGTGCTCAACTACGAGGTGCTCGACCGCCACCGGGGGTGGCTCAGTGACTTCGGCTTCCGCGGCATGGTCGTAGACGAGGCTCACTTCATCAAGAACAAGTCTTCGCAGCGCTCGCAGCACGTCCTCGCGCTCTCCGACCGCATCCGGTCCCGTACGGCGCGGCCCCTGCTGATGGCGCTGACCGGCACCCCGCTGAGCAACGACCTCGAGGACTTCCGGGCGATCTGGCAGTTCCTCGGCTGGATCGACGACAGCAAGCCCCTCGGCGAGCTGGCGGACGCGCTCGAGGACACCGGCCTGACGCCCGCCGACCGGGGCTTCTATGCCGCGGCGCGCCAGTGCGTGATCGACCTCGGCATCGTGCGCCGGCGCAAGCTCGACGTGGCCGCCGACATCCCCGCCCGCCGCATCGCTGACCTCCCCGTCGAGCTGGACGGACCGGCCGGCCGGTCGATCCGGGCGGCAGAGCGGGGCCTCGCCGGCCGGATGGTGGCGCGGTACGAGACAGCGCTCGCGAACCGGTCCCCCGGCGTCGGCGGCATCGACCACGACCTGGTCCGCCGGGTGGCCCGGGCGGAGCTGAAGGACGCGACGACGGCGCAGTCCGGCCAGAACGTGTTCACCATGATGCGACACATCGGCCAGGCGAAGGCCGAACTGGCCGCGGACTACGCGGCGCAGCTGGCCCGCAGCACCGGCAAGGTCGTCTTCTTCGCTAAGCACGTCGACGTGATGGACGCTGCCGAAGAGACCTTCGCCCGGCAGGGTGTGCGCTTCTCGTCGATCCGTGGCGACCAGACGCCCAGGGCACGGCAGGCGAACATCGATGCCTTCGTGAACGACCCGAACGTCGCGGTCGCGGTGTGCTCGCTGACCGCGGCTGGGGTGGGCATCAATCTGCAGGTCGCATCGAACATTGTGCTGGCCGAGCTGTCCTGGACCCACGCCGAGCAGACCCAGGCCATCGATCGCAGCCACCGCATCGGGCAGGCCGAACCGGTCACCGCGTGGCGCATCATCGCCGCGCAGACCATCGACACCCGGATCGCCGAGCTGATCGACAGCAAGGCGGGGCTAGCCGCCCGGGCGCTGGACGGATCGGATGAGGAGGTCTCCTCGTCGACCGACGTGCAGCTCGAAGCGCTGGCCGCGTTGCTAACGGATGCGCTGCGGTCCTCCGGACACGTCGACGCCCCCAATCGCTAAGAAACAGAAATTCAAGGCCGTTATCCAGAACGACTTGTGTCTCCGCCTTTCCCGCCTTACGTTCCTGCGATCCCGGCCCGAAGCGCCCGGCCGGCAATGTCGACTTGACATGTAGACCTACGATGTAGACATACGCTGTAGGGAAGATCGCTGGCCGCCAGCTGCAGGTGCGCAGCAGAATGCCCGGTTCTTACTCGCGACAGACACCGAGGGAAGGCGTCAGCGTCTATGCCAGAGCTACGGATAGCAGCCGCAAGCCACCGGCCGGGCGCGGTGATCGAGCGCAGCCATGAGGCGGACGCCTTCCTGGCCACGATTGGCGATGCCGCGCCGGAGGCGGTGAGTGCCTGCGACGGATGGACCACGCACGACATCGCCGCGCACGTGACGGGCATCGCCGTAGAGGTCATCCGCCACCTGGAACCGTACCTGCAGGGAGATCCGGTGCCACGGACCCGTAGCTTCGAAGAACGCGAGGCGCCGCTGCAAGCGACCGGGAACCTCGCGCTGCTGAGCCGGCTCGATGCCGAAGAGGAACGGATGCGCCGCCTGGTCGGCGACGTGCTCGGCCGCGAGCCGGACGCGGTCATCCCGTGGACCGGCCGGCGCATGGGAGTCGCGAAGTTCATTCCGCACCTGCGCAACGAGCATGCCCTGCAC
>JAWWPV010000034.1:0-4570 GCA_033854775.1 Trebonia sp. | reverse complement strand
GTACTGGCCGACCCCGAGGGGAACGAGTTCTGCGTGATACGCCCGAAGGAAACGCTCATTCGGTAAAGCTCAGCGCGGTCGAAAGGAGGGTCTGAACAGTGACACTGTGGCGTTGCCCGTGGGTGGGCTCAGCCCTTTCCGCGGACCAGGAGGCGCCCCACGCGCTCCACCCGCATGGTACCCGGAACAGGGCCCGGTGGATGGTCCCGGGGCTGAGGGCCTGCCTGGCATCGGGGGGAAGTATCTTTGACCGGTGTTCTCGCCTCGAGGCCCGTCTCTGCGCGAGCTGGCGAGGCAGGCGCTGTCGTCGGTCGAGGGCGGCTATGACCTGCTTGCCCCGAAGTTCGACCACACGCCTTTTCGCACTCCCGATGGGGTGCTTGACGCGACCGTCGGCGCGCTGCGCCCGTTCGGCCCGTTCGGCTCGGGACTGGACGTGTGCTGCGGCACCGGCGCGGGCATGCGGGTCCTCAGGTCCTTGTGCCAAGGGCAGATCATGGGCGTCGACTTCAGCACGGGCATGCTCGCGCAGGCGCGCGGTGCGCACCCCGGCGCCGGGTGGGTACGGGCCGACGTCCGGGCGCTGCCCTTCGCCGGGGCCTTCGACCTGGCGGTCAGCTTCGGAGCGCTCGGGCACTTCCTGCCCGCCGAACGGCCCGCGCTGTTCGCCGGCGTGTACCGCGCGCTGCGGCCCGGCGGGATTTTCGCCTTCCCCGTCAGCGCGCCGCCGCCCGCCACCTCCGGCCGGTACTGGGCACTGCTCGGGTTCGACCTGGCCATGCGGGTCCGCAATGCTGTGTGGCGTCCTCCCTTCATCATGTACTACCGCACCTGCCCGCTGCACGCGGTCCGCGGCGAGCTGACAGCACCCGGATTCACCGTGACGACAATCCCCCTGACCGCTTTGGGCAGGCGCGAGGACGGCAGCCCGCGGTACCGGCTTGTCCTCGCTCGCAAAGCCAGCACGCCCGGCTGATGCCCGCGCCGCGAGACTCTCGCATCGTTGACTGGATTTTGAGGGACAGCCCGGGCGGGTACAGACGGCCCGCGGACGAGCTTCGCCGGCCACGACCGGGATGGGAGAATCATCGTCACTGCCCGCTGAAGAGGTGATGCGGGACCGCCGGGATCCTCCGTTCCCGTTGGCCTGCACCTCAGAAGAGAAGGGACGGCGCCGTCGCATGCGGTATCTGGACATCGGTACGACCCCGAAGATTTCTAAGATTGGCCTGGGCACGTGGCAGTTCGGGTCGAGGGAATGGGGATACGGGGAGGATTACGCCCGGCAGCAGGCCCGCGATATCGTCCGCCGGGCGCTTGACCTTGGCGTGACGTTGTTCGACACCGCCGAGGTGTACGGCTTCGGGCGCAGCGAGCGGATCCTGGGGGAGGCGCTCGGCGAGCGGCCGGAGCCGCCGGCCTTCCTGGCAACGAAGCTGTTTCCGGTTCTGCCGCTGGCGCCCGTTGTGGAGCAGCGCGCGGTGGCCAGCGCCAGCCGGCTGGGCACGCGCCGCATCGACCTGTACCAGGTGCACTGGCCGAACCCGCTGGTCTCCGACGGCACGATCATGCGGGGCATGAGCACGCTGCAGCGCGTCGGGCTGGTCGGGGAGGTCGGCGTCAGCAACTACCCGCTGGCCCGCTGGCAGGCTGCCGAGAGGGCGCTCGGCGGGCGGGTGCTGAGCAACCAGGTCAGCTACAGCCTCGCTGACCGCGCGCCCGAGAAAGAGCTGCTGCCGTTCGCTGCCGAGGCCGGCCGGGTCGTGATCGCCTACAGCCCGCTGGCGCAGGGCCTGCTGTCCGGCCGCTACGACCGGACCAACCGCCCCGCCAACCGGGTCCGGGCCGGGAACACGCTGTTCCTGCCGGAGAACCTCGACCAGGCCGGCGAACTGGTCGGCGTGCTACGCGAGGTCGCGGACGCTCACGGGGTCACCCCGGCCCAGGTCGCGCTGGCCTGGGTGATCCGGCATCCGGCAGTCACCGCCATTCCCGGCGCGTCCAGCGTCGAGCAGCTCGAAAGCAACGTCGCGGCGGCCGAGATCGAGTTGCCCGACGACGAGTACGCCGCGCTCAGCGCGGCCTCCGACCGGTTCCGGCCGGTCACCGGGCGCGCCGCGATTCCCGCGATCGTCCGGGGGCGCCTGCGCCGGTGAGCCGAATCACGCCGACTGGCGCGGCGGGCCGGTCAGGCAGCCCGCCAGTCGCCCTCGGCGCGGAATTCGATGTTCAGCGCGCCCAGGTTCTGCCGCCCGAAATCGTCCAGCGGCGCGAGCTCGTTCCGGCCGCTCGGGTCGTACAGTCGCCCGATGACCAGTTCGCGGCCCTTTCCGTCGACCAGCCTGAAGAACCGCCCGGCAGTCAGGGCCTCGGCAACGTCCTCGGCGACTGCCTGGCCGGGCCCGGACTTGCCGACCGCGGACGGCTCGGCCCCGTCGTAGCCGGCGAGCGCATCTTCGGTGATGACCCAGCAGTACGGCGTGGTCAGTGAAGAGAAGTCCGCGACCAGTGAATCGGGGACCTCGGCGGTTTCCAGCTCGTCCAACGGGGCCAGCCCCGCGACGACGGGTTCGGACTGCGGTTCCCGGAGATTCTCGCTCTGACCGTCCATACCGGATCTGCTATCCACGCCTGGCCGGAATATGCCTCCCGCGCCGCCGGCAAGCTCGTCGTCCGCGTCCGGCATTAATACGCCAGCTTGGTCATAGCGCAAGAACTTCGGGCGTAGCTCGCGCTAGCGGGTACCGGTGATGTAGTCCGTCAGCGCGGCCTGCTCAGTTTCCAGCTCGCCGATGCGGCTCTTCACCACGTCGCCGATGCTCACGATGCCGCGCAAGCCGCCATCCACCGTGACCGGCGCGTGCCGTACCCGGCGCTCGGTCATCATGCGCGCGACTTCCTCCAGCCCGGTCTCTGGGGTGACCGTGTGCACGTCAGCGGTGTGGATAGCCGTGACCTGCTCAGACATCACCGCGGTACCTCGCCGGGCCAAAGCACGGACGATGTCCCGCTCGCTGACGATCCCGTCGACTGAGGTGCCGTCGTGAGAGACCACGACCGCGCCGATCCGGTGCTCGGCCAGGACCGTGACAAGACGCCGCACCGTCGTGTCCGGGGTGACCGTGACGACCTGCGCGCCCTTAACGCGAAGTACATCGCTGATGCGCATCCGGCTCTCCCCGACATCGGTACGGCTTTGTCCGTTCGCGTATCAGTACCCAAGCCTAGGCACTCCAATCCGCGGGGCATTGACAGACCAAGAACGCGGACGAACGATGGGCTTCGGAATGCGGCGGCCGTGAGTCCCGGCCGCGCGTGCGAGGGAGGTCGCGTGAAGACTCGCGCTGCGGTGCTGTGGGACAGGGGCAAGGACTGGTCGGTCGAGGAGATCGAGCTCGACCCGCCGAAGCAGGGGGAGGTCCTCGTCGCCCTCGGCGGCAGCGGCCTGTGCCATTCCGACGAGCACGTCGTCACCGGCGACCTGCCCACGGCGCTGCCCCTGATCGGCGGGCACGAGGGCGCAGGGATCATCGAGGAGGTCGGCCCCGGCGTCACCGGCCTCGCCCCGGGCGACCGGGTGATCTTCAGCTTCGTGCCCTCCTGCGGCCAGTGCCGGGCCTGCACGTCGGGCATGGGCAGCCTCTGCGAGCTCGGCATGTACACGCGGGAGGGGCGGCAGATCTCGGACCACACGGCCCGCCACCACGCGCGCGGCCAGGACCTCGGGCTGATGTGCCTGCTGGGGACCTTCGCCGAGCACACCGTGGTCCACCAGGCCAGCTGCGTCAAGATCGAGGACGACCTGCCGCTCGACATCGCCTGCCTGCTCGGGTGCGGCGTGATCACCGGCTGGGGTTCCGTCGCCTACACCGGCGAGGCGCGGGTCGGCGACGTGGTCGTGGTCGTCGGAATAGGCGGGATCGGCATCAACGCGGTGCAGGGCGCGGTGGCCCTCGGCGCCGAGTACGTGGTGGCGGTCGACCCGGTGGGGTTCAAGCGGAACAAGGCCCTGGAGTTCGGCGCCACGCACGCGGTCGCCTCCAGCCAGGAGGCCGCGGCGCTGCTGACCGAGCTGACCAGGGGGCGCATGGCGCAGGTGTGCGTGAACACGATGGGCGTCGGCGAGGGGGACCAGATCGGGGCGAGCCTTGGCCTGGTCGGCAAGCGCGGCCGGGTCGTGGTCACCAACATCCACCCGGCGACCGAGACCAAGGTGGCGATGAGTGCGCTGGAGCTCACTACCTACGAGAAGCAGGTCCGCGGCTCGCTGTTCGGCTCGTGCAACCCCCGGTCCGACATCCCCCGGATGATCGAGCTGTACCGCAGCGGCAAGCTCAAGCTTGAGGAGCTGCGCACCCGCACCTACCGCCTGGACGAGGTCAACATCGGCTACGACGACATGCGCAACGGCCGCAACCTCCGGGGCGTCATCACCTTCTAAGATCCGGATGACCTCATGTCGGATATCGCTTGGGCCCTTGGGTGTAGACGCGGCCCGCTGGGGTTTCCCACTGGTGCCAGCCGGGTTTGGGCTGGGTGACGGTCCAGCCGCGTGACTGTTTGACCTGGT
>JAWWPV010000033.1:0-4083 GCA_033854775.1 Trebonia sp. | reverse complement strand
CGCCGGATGTCCCTGGCCAGCTCCCGCCGGTTCCGCCGCGCCTCGCGCCGCGACACGATGAGGAAGCGGTCGGCGAGCACGCCGTCCATGCGCATCCGCCGCCGCCACGCCACCGCCCAGGCGACCGCCGCGACGCACGAGGCCAGGACGAGCCCGGCGCCGGTCGCGAGGTTGACCTTGCCCGCGCCGCCGCCGGCGCCGGCTCCGCCGAAGGCCGCCGCCGCCACGATCAGCCAGCCACCCCCGCACAGGCCCAGGCCGGCGACGCACAACCCGGACAGGTATCGGGTCATGATCACCCTCCGAAGCCACGAATTAACCGAACGCCTCAACCTAGCATCGCGCCACTCCAGGTAGCGGGAGCAACACGAAAAGCGATTTCAACCAATTTTCAACCGAAAAAACCAGGTGACACCGCGGGACCCGCCAATTAGGGTGCGACTAGTGTCCCAAAGCCCAGTCGCCGCCCTTTGGCGGCTGCGCCCTTATCTGCGCCCTTACCGCCGCCAGCTCACCGGGATGATCGCCGCGGCGGTCGCCGTCGAAGCCGCCGACATCACGATCCCGCTGCTCGCGAAGTTCGTCATCGACGATGCCATCACGCACCACGAGCGCGGCCTCCTGCTGCCCATCGGGCTCCTGGCGGTCGGCCTCGGCGCGGGGTCCGCCACGCTCAGCCTGATCCGCCGCTGGGTCCAGGGCAACGCGGTCGCCGGCATGGAGAAGACGATCAGGAACGACATGTACGAGCACCTCCAGCGGCTCGACCCGGCGTTCCACGACGAGTGGCAGTCCGGGCAGCTGCTGTCCCGGGCGACCACGGACCTCGGCTCGATCAGGCGGTTCGCGGGGTTCGGCGTGGTGTTCCTCGTCATCTCCGTCATGACGTTCACCGCCGTGACCTGCCTGCTCATCACGCTGAACTGGTGGCTCGGGCTGATCACCGGCGCCATGTTCGCCCCCGTGCTCGTCTTCTGCACCAGGTTCGAGCGGCGCTACAAGATCCTCGCCAGGCGCGCGCAGGACCAGGACGGCGACCTGACCACGCTGGTCGAGGAGGCCTCGACCGGCGTGCGGGTGCTCAAGGCCCTGGGTCGCGGCCCCGAGGCCGCGCAGACCCACCTGGCGCAGGCGGCCAGGCTCGGCGAGACGCGGGTCGGGATGGCGAGCCTGCTCGGCGGATTCTGGTCGGTGCTCGACCTGGTGCCGAACGCCGTCATCGCCCTCGCCGTCGTCCTCGGCGCGGTCGCGGTCAGCCACCACGGCATGACCATCGGCGGCCTGGTCGCCTTCATCACCCTCGCGCTCCAGCTGGTCTGGCCGGTCGAGGCCCTCGGCTACATCCTCGCGTCCGGCGAGGAGGCGGCCACCGCCGCCCAGCGGGTCCTGGAGATCTTCGATACCAAGCCCAAGATCACCAGCAAAGATCATCCCGAACGAGTTCGTGCCTTCGCCCTCCCCGCTCCGGGGCATCGCGTGGCCGGGGAGGCGGAGCACGCACACGTTCGGATCGATCATGTTTCTTTCGCTTATCCGGGTCACGCCCTCCCTGTGCTGCGGGACGTGAACCTCGACGTGGCGCGCGGTGAGACGCTCGTGATCGCCGGGGCCACCGGGTCGGGGAAGACGACGCTGCTGCACCTGGTGCCACGGCTCGCGGACGTGACCGGGGGGCGGGTGCTGCTCGGCGGCACGGACGTGCGGGACCTGCCGCTGCCCGGGCTGCGCGCGGCGGTGGCATGCGCGTTCGAGGAGGCAACGCTGTTCTCCGCGAGCGTGCGGGAGAACGTCACGTTCGGCGCGGCGGACGCGACCGAGGAGGAGATCGAGGCCGCGCTGGCGGCCGCGCAGGCCGGCTTCGCCTACGACCTGCCCTGGGGCCTCGACACGCGGATCGGCGAGCAGGGCATGGCGCTGTCCGGCGGGCAGCGGCAGCGGGTGGCGCTCGCGCGCGCCATCTTGGCCCGGCCCGAGGTGCTGATCCTCGACGACCCGCTGTCCGCGCTCGACGTGGCGACCGAGGAGCGGGTGACCAGGGCGCTGCACACGATCCTGGCCGGGGTGACGGCGCTGGTCGTCGCGCACCGGCCCTCCACGGTCGCGCTCGCCGACCGGGTCGCGCTGCTCGACGGCGGGGTGATCGCCGCCGTCGGCGGCCACCGCGAGCTGATGGCCCGCGAGCCGAGCTACGCGAACCTCATGTCGATCGGGGAGGCGGCGGCGCGATGACGGCAGACGCGCAATCCTGGCGCGGCGTCGCGGCCGAGACGGCCGACGAGCTCTCGGCGCCGATCGAGGCCCTGCTGCGAAAACGGAGCAGGCGGCTGCTCGGCGACCTGCTGCGGCCGCACGGGCGGGCCGTCGCGCTGACGGCCGCCGCGATCATCGTCGCCTCGCTCGCCTCCCTGGCCGGGCCGTGGCTGATCGGCGTCGCGATCGACAACGGCATCCCGCCGCTGATGAAGAGCGGTGACCCGGTGCCGCTGCTGCGGATCGCCGCGGTCTTCGCCGCGACGGTCCTGGTGCAGGCGGCCGCCACCAGGGCGTTCGTCACCCTGACCGGGCGCTTCGGCCAGGCAGTGGTGCTTGAGCTGCGCCGCAGGCTCTTCGCGCACGTGCTGCGGATGCCCGTGTCCTTCCACGAGTCCTACACCTCGGGGCGGGTGATCTCCCGGCAGACCTCGGACGTGGACGCGATCTCCGACCTGTTCGACGAGGGCCTTGACGGGCTCATCACCGCGGTGCTCTCCTGCCTCCTGGTCGGGACCGGCATGCTGCTGCTCGACTGGCCGCTCGCGCTCGTCGTGCTGTCCGGGTTCATCCCGCTGACCTGGCTTTCCGCCTGGTTCCGGCGGCGTTCCGCGGTCACCTACCGGTGGATCAGGGAAGCGAACGCCCTGCTCATCGTGCACTTCGTAGAGACATTCGGCGGGCTGCGCGCCGTGCAGGCGTTCCGCAGGGAGCGGCGGAACTCCGAGATCTTCGACGCATTGAGCGACGACTACGCCAGGGCGAGCAAGCGGTCCGCGCAGCTCAACGCGATCTTCGCGCCGGGAATCGCGATGGTCGGGAACGTCATCACCGGCATCGTGCTCTGCTACGGCGGGCTGCGGGTGCTCGACGGCGACATCAGGATCGGCGTGCTCGCGTCGTTCCTGCTGTACTTGCAGCGGTTCTTCGACCCGCTCCAAGATGTCTCCCAGTTTTACAACACCTTCCAGAGCGCCGCCTCCGCGCTGGAGAAGATCTCCGGCGTGCTCGAGGAAGAGCCGTCGGTGGCCGAGCCCCGCTCGCCTGCTCCGCTGCCCGCGCCCCTGACGGCCACGGGGAGCGGGCGGCGGGTGCAGTTCTCCGCTGTGCGGTTCGGCTACCGCTCGGCCGTCGTTCTCCCCGGGCTTGACCTGGACATCCCCGCCGGGCAGACCGTCGCGCTCGTGGGCGAGACGGGCGCGGGCAAGACCACGGTCGCCCGGCTGCTCGCGCGGTTCTACGACCCCGACGAGGGGCGGGTGCTGCTTGACGGCGTCGACCTGCGGGCCCTGCCCGACGCCGCGCTGCGGCGCGAGGTGGTGCTGATCACGCAGGAGTCGTTCCTCTTCGAGGGGACGGTCGCGGAGAACATCAGGCTGGGCCGGCCCGCGGCGACGGACCCGGAGGTCGAGGCCGCGGCGCGGGCGATCGGCGCGCACGCGTTCATCTCCGCGCTGCCGGACGGCTACGCGACCACGGTCGGCAAGCGCGGCGGGAAGCTGTCGGCCGGCCAGCGGCAGCTGCTCTCGTTCTGCCGCGCGTTCATCGCCGCGCCCTCGGTGCTCGTGCTCGACGAGGCGACCGCGCTGCTCGACATCCCGTCGGAACGGCTCGTGCAGACCGCCCTGCGCACGGTCCTTTCCGGGCGCACGGCCCTGATCATCGCGCACCGGCTGTCGACCGTGGCGATCGCCGACCGTGTCCTGGTGCTGCGCGCCGGGCGGGTGATCGAGGACGGCACCCCGGCGGAGCTGACCGGCGGCGCCGGCGAGTACGCCGACCTGCACGCCCGCTGGGCCGCCAGCCTAGCCTGAGGATGGTGCGGCCAATGTG
>JAWWPV010000032.1:0-2766 GCA_033854775.1 Trebonia sp. | reverse complement strand
CGAGGCCCGGCTGCCCTGGGCCACCGGGTACGACCTGCGGCCGATCGTGATCTGCATGGAGGGGTACACGTCGAGCCTGGCGGCGGCCGCGCTGCAGGATCTCGGCCTGGCCCTGGCCACCGACGTGATCGGCGGCTACCAGGCCTGGCGGGCGGCCGGACTGCCGACGGCGCGCCCAGAAGAGCGCGCCGTCGTGTTCGCCCCAGGGGCTTCGCCCGCCTTATCGCTGGTGGACGGCTAGGCCTGCGCGTCGAGTTGGGAGAGCCCGTTCCAGGCCAGGTCAATCAGGTTCGCCGCGACCTGCTCGAGCTTGGGCTTACGCGCGTCCAGCCACCACTGGCCGGTGAAGGCGACCATGCCGACCATCATCTGGGAGTACATCGGGGCCAGCTTCGGGTCCCGGCCGCGGGACTTCAGGAAGTCGGCCATGATGTACTCCACCTGGCCAGCGATGTCGGCAAGCAGCGTGCCGTAGGTGCCGCCGCCGGGGCCTGGGCTGGAATCCCGCACCAGGATACGGAACCCGTCGGCGTTTTCCTCGATGTAGCGGAGCAGCGAGACCGCCGCTACCTCGAACTTGGGCCTCGAGTGCGGCTTCTCGAACAGCATCATCGTCACGGTCGTCAGCCGCTCGACCTCGCGGTCCACGACCACGGCGTACAGGCCTTCCTTGCCGCCGAAGTGCTCGTACACCACCGGCTTGGACACCCCCGCCTGGGCGGCGATCTCCTCGATCGAGGTGCCTTCGAATCCCCGCTCCGCGAACAGCCGCCTGCCTATGTCTAGGAGCTGCTGCCGCCGTTCCTGGCCAGTCATGCGCTTTCTGATGGCCTTGGGGGATTGGTCGGTCACCGGAACATCATGGCTGTTATGCCGCCCTGTCAGCCTGAGTTACCGGCTTCGTCGCCTTTTCGTTACGCTTTGTCATCCCGCTAAGGCTACGCGTCATGTCGGTCGCACGCTTGGCGTTGAGCCGTGCCTCGTCCGGCCAGCGCACGTCGTAGGCCCAGCCAAGCTTCTCGAACCACTGGATAACCCGGGCGGACTGGTCGATCTGGCCCTTGAGCGCGCCGTGCCTGGCGCAGGTCGGGTCGGCGTGGTGCAGGTTGTGCCAGGACTCGCCGAAGGAGGCGATGGCCAGCCAGGAGACGTTCACCGAGCGGTCGCGGGACACCCAGTCCGTGCCGCCCCAGGTGTGGCAGATCGAGTTGGTCGACCAGGTCACGTGGTGCAGCAGCGTCACGCGGACCAGGCTGGCCCAAAAGAACATCTCGATGGCGCCGTGCCAGGACCAGACGGCCGCGCTGGAGTTCCAGAAGCCACCGATCACCGCGGGGGCGATCAGGGTGAACGCGACGATCGCGGGGAAGCAGTAGTGGACAGCGCGGATCTTCTTGTCGGCGAGCAGGTCGGGCGCGTACTTCTCCTTCGAGGTCCTGTTCTCGTCGAACAGCCAGAGGGTGTGCGCCCAGAGCAGCCCCTTGGTCAGGGCTTTCGCGTCCTCGCCGTACCGCCAGGGCGAGTGCGGGTCGCCCTCCTTGTCGCTGTACTTGTGATGCCGCCGGTGGTCGGCGACCCAGTTGACGACCGGGCCCTCCATTGCGAGGCTCCCCGCGATCGCCAGCGCGACCCGGAGGGCGGGCTTGGCCTTGAACGAGCTGTGCGTGAAGTAGCGGTGGTACCCGACGGTGATGCCGAGCCCGGATACCCAGTAGAAGACGGCCCCAACCAGGACGTCGCGCCAGTTCAGGCCCCAGCCCCAGGCGAACGGGATCGCGGCGATCAGCGCCGCCATCGGGAGGAAGACGAAGACCCCGACCAGGATGCGCTGTGCCGTTGTCTTCGGGTTCTCCTCGTCGTAGTCTCCGACGGCCTTGCGCAGGATCGGAGCGGCCGTCGGATCGAGGGAGAGCGCGATGTCCTCGCTCCCCGCTAGTGTCGTGGTGTTTGTGCCCCGTGGGTCTGGAGTGCGTGGCATGTTCGTCCCTGAGGTAAGGCGCCCGCAGGCGGTGGCCTTGTACGCTTACGTAACCGTAGCCTACCCAACCGTAGGTTGCGCAAGGGCCTCAGGTGAATTCTTCGATATGACCAGGTAAATGCCCCTGCCGCCGACCGCTACCCAGCCTGCTTAGAGACACACATCATGGCGTCTGCTGAGGACGCGCAGAAGCGATGCATGGGGCGAGAGGGTGTCTAGCGCGCAGCCGCTGCATGCCGTGTCCGTGTGGTGCCCGTTCAAGAATCGGACAAAGAGTACAGTTCCGGCGCCTGGACTCGAACCAGGACAAACCAACTCCAAAGGTTGGTGGGCTGCCAATTACCCTACGCCGGAGTGCCGCTGCCTGCCGTAGTCGTAGCCCGAACTTCGGCAGGCATAACTCTGCAGGCATAACAAGGATACCGGCCGACTCTGCGCCGCGCTAAGTGTCTGGCCCGTCATGATGGCAGTGGCCCAGCCTTCGATCCTCCTATAGAGCCCTGCGCTGCTCCGAACGTCGACCCTGAGGCACCCGTGGTAGTTCTCGCCCACGTTCGTCCGACGCGTCTTGGGATTGTGGTGCTTGAGCGTCGGTGACCGGAACTGGCTCGGTTGGGTTCCGGTGACCTCAAGCCAGAATCGCTGAGCAGCCTCGGCGTCCGCGTTCTCATGGATGTGGACGCGGAGTATCAAGTCGTCTCGGTTGACCCCAGCGACATCAAGGAAGCGAAGGAAAAAATCAATCAATCCTGGGTCGCTGTTGATGAAGATCACTCTGTTGGCCCTGC
>JAWWPV010000031.1:0-7667 GCA_033854775.1 Trebonia sp. | reverse complement strand
GCCGACCGGAGCCCGTGGCCTCGGCGTAGAGGCGCACGCCGTCCGATGTCGTCACGTCGGTCACGGTGAGTCCTTTCTGTGGCGCTACCTGACTTGGCGGATGAGCTCGCGGATGGCGCCGAGCGTGGTCATGTCGGCGGCGCGCAGCGTTCCGAGGAACGCCGTGAGCTCGGCGTGCACGTCGTCGGCCAGGACGTCGACGAGGCCGATCTCCGCCGCCCGCGCGGCGCCGATGCGCTCGGCGGTGAACAGCAGGTGGCTGGCCCGGCCGGAGCCGAGCAGCTCCACCAGGCGGGTCACGGTCGGGCGGTCGTAGACGATCCCGTGCCGCACGGCGGGGATGGCGAAACTTGCCTGCGGGCCGGCCAGCCTTATGTCGCAGGCGAGCGCGATGTTGTTGCCGCCGCCGATGCACAGGCCATCGATCACCGCGACCGTCGGACGCGGGAACTCCCTGATCGAGTCGTAGCCGGCGAGGGATATCCGGCGGTAGTGGGCGGCGGCATCCTGGTCGGCGCCCTTGAGCGCGGTGAGGTCGGCACCGGCGCAGAAGACGCCGGGCAGCCCCTCGATGACGAGCGCCCGGACGTCCGGGCGGGCGGCGGCCTCGCCGAGGGCCTCGCCGATCGCCGCCCACATCGCGCCCGACACCGCGTTCCGCTTGGCCGGGCGGTTCAGGCGCAGGATCGCCGCCCCGTCATCGACGCGGAAGCCGATGTCGCCGCCCGCGCGCAGCGACTGGCCGGGCACCAGGTCAGGCACGGGGTTAGGCATCGGCGTTCGCGCCCGCGCCGAGGGGCGGCAAGGCCGGGTCGTAGAGCACGCCGGCTTCCTGGAGGGCGGTGATCTCCCCGGCTGTGTAGCCGAACGACCGCAGGACCTCCGCCGTGTGCTCGCCGAAGACCGGCGCGCCGCGGCGGATCTCCGGCGGCGTCTTCGACAGCCGCAGCGGCGAGCTGAGCGCGCGCAGCGTGCCCATGGCCGAGTGCTCGACGGTCGTCGTCACGCCCCGCGTCATCAGGTGCGGGTCGGCGATCACCTGGTCGTAGGTGTTGACCGGGCCGGCCGGCACCCCGGCCTCCAGCATGGCCGCCACCCAGTGCTCGGTCGTGTCGACGGCGAGCACGGACTCGATGTCCCGCTCAAGGTCGTCGACGTGAGCGAGCCGGGCCTGGGCGCCCGCGTACTCCGGGCGGGAGAGCCAGTCCGGCCGGTTCAGCACGTCGGCGCACAGCGCCTGCCACATGCGCTCGGTGTTGGCGCCGACCGTGACGTACCCGTCCTTGGTCCGGTACGCCTGGTAGGGCGCGGAGCGCCGGTGCCTCGTGCCCGTCGGCGCGGCGACCTCCCCGCTGCCGAAGTAGGCAGCGGCCTCCCACACGGTCCACGCGACGCCGGACTCCACCAGCGATGTGTCGATGTACTGGCCGCCAGCGCCGCGCAGCCGCGCGATGTAGGCGGCGAGGATGGCCTGGACCGCGGTCGCACCGCCCGCGACGTCGTTGAGCGCGATCCCGGCCTTTGCCGGGGGGCCACCGGGCTGGCCGGTCATGCTGAGAAACCCGCCGATGCCCTGGGCGATGATGTCGTACGCCGGCCGCTTGGCGTACGGCCCCGTCTGGCCGAAGCCCGAGATCGAGCAGTAGATGACGTCCGGGCTGACTGCCCGCACCGCGTCGTAGTCGCACCCGAGCCGCCGCGTGGTGCCCGGCCGGAAGTTCTCGACCACGATGTCGCTATGCGCGGCGATCGCCAGCAGCGCCTTTCGGCCCGCCGGGTTCTTGAGGTCAAGCGCGACGCCGCGCTTATTCCGGTTGACTTGCGCGAAGCAGTAGCTCTCGCCATCGAGGAACGGGCCCATCGTCCGCGAGTCGTCGCCGCCAGGCAGTCGCTCGACCTTGATGATATCCGCCCCCAGGTCGCCGAGGACCATCGTGGCGTACGGGCCTGCGAGCACCCGGCTCAGATCAAGAACCGTCAAACCACTCAGCGGCAGGGACATGCGCTCTCCTCCAATATCGCTACTCGCCACTGTTCCCGGTGAAGGCGGGCGATGTCACGTCCGGTTCCGGGGCGTGGAACCCCGGGCCGGGTGCTGAGCAGTCGCCACGCCATCCCGTCCGGCGATCCCTGTCTCTGCCGGGCGTTCCAGTGAGTGGCAATGCTCCTTTGCCCCGTCGGCACGCATGATTAGCGTTCCGTGCGAAGGGAGCGACAGGATGCGGACAGAGTCGGTTGTTGTGTCGGTCAGCGGTAGTGCATCGTGTTCGGCCTAGCGGCTGTCGTGGTGCGCCCGTCAGGACGCAGGAAGGGGAAGCCCAATGGGCGAGCTTGAGGGCAAGGTCGTGCTCATTACGGGCGGCAGCCGCGGCCTGGGCGAGCAGATGGCGCACGCCTTCGCCGGCGAGGGAGCCGGCATCATTGTCGCGAGCCGTAAGCTCGACAACTGCGTCAAGGTCGCTGACGAGATCTCCGGGAGGTACGGCGTTCGTGCGTTCCCCGCCGCGTTCAACGTCAGCGACTGGGCGCAGTGCGACGAGCTCATCGCCGCCGCCTACGACGCGTTCGGGCGAGTCGACGTGCTGATCAACAACGCCGGGCTGTCGCCGCTGTACCCGAGCCTCGACGTAGTCGCCGAGGCCCTTTTCGACAAGGTCATCGCGGTGAACCTGCGCGGGCCCTTCCGGCTGACCGCGGTTATCGGGACTCGGATGGCCGCGGGCACGGGCGGGACGATCATCAATATCGGCTCGGTCGAGGCGATCCGGCCGCACGTTTCCGCACTGCCCTACGCGGCGGCCAAGGCCGGCCTGAACGTGCTCACCGAGGGCTTCGCCCAGGCGTTCGGCCCGAAAGTCCGGGTCAACGCCATCCAGTGCGGCGCGTTCCTGACCGACATAGCGAAGAACTGGGACGATGGCATTCAGGAGGACATGGAGCAGGCGGCCGCGCTCCACCGGGTCGCGACGGCGAGCGAGATCACCGGGGCGGCGCTGTTCTTCGCGACCTCGGCGTCATCCTTCGCCACGGGCGCCGTGCTGCGCCTAGACGGCGGGGTCAGGTGAGTTCCAGCTGGCCATGGTGATCGCCGCCGCGAGCGCGAGTGCCGCTGGCGGTCAACTGGAGCTGCTTACCTCACAGCTGCTAGCCTCACATCGGCCGGGTGTACCCGGTAGTCGGGTTGGCCATTGGCCAGCCACGCGCGCGACTCGCGCGCGATCTGTCCCGCAGTGACCCGCAGAGCGGCTTCGACCTGGTGGGGCAGCGCGGTCTGCGAGCGATATCCGATCGACACCGCGCCGAGCGCGAAACCGTCTACGACCACGGGCGCGGCCACACACGCCAGCCCCTGCTGTGCCTCATCGTGCTCGCGGGCAAGGCCACGGTCCTTGATGTCGCGCAACTGTTCGATGAGCTGATCCACATTTCTGATCGAAGACTGCGTCAGCATGGGCATCGGGCGGGGCCAGGAGCGCGCGAGGTCGTCGAGATCCTCCCAGGCCAGCAGCGCTTTCCCGATGGCAGTGCAGTTGGCGGGCAGCCGTGCGCCCACCCGGGACAGCAAGACGGGGGAGTTCGAGCAGGCGAGCTTTTCCAGATAGACGACGTCGAATCGGCGCAGCACCCCCAAATGTACGGCTTCTCCCGTCCATCGGTGCAGCCCTGCGAGGTAAGGCATGGCGAGGTCGCGCAGGCTGGCCGCCGGTGTCGTGGCGCCCAGCTGAATCAGTCCCACACTCAGCCTGTAGCCATCGCCGTGGTGCTCTACGGCATCCTGCTCGATGAGGCGGGCCAGCAGGCGGTGAACCGTTGACTTCGGGAGCCGGGAAGCCCGCGCGAGCTCACTCAAAGTCATGACGCGCTCTTGCGAATTGAAGGCGCGAAGCAGGTCGAACGCCTTCGACAGGATGGACGGTGGCCCGGCCGCAGGCACCGGCGCTGGCGCTGGCGGCTGCATCATCATGCGCAACTCCAGTCTGCGTGTGTTACCGACGTTGCGACCACATTACATCCCGAATTCGGTTCCCGTAAGAGTCCCGTTTCGCGGAACCACGCCTGCCCCGCCGTCGTACGCGCGCCCCGCTGTCCGGAGTCCAGATCGGGACGTCGGCCGGGGTTGTTCCACTCGCTAAGACACACTCGGGGCTTTTGCGACGGACCCTCGTAAAGTCGCCGCAATGGTTCTCGTCCGGTCGCAAGCGCGGACGATCCGGCGTTCAACCGCGAGGAGTTAATGTGAGCAAGCCCCGAGCGCGCTGGCTCGGTACCGAGGACCGCTATGCGCGGTTGCGACGGATCGAGAGTCTGGAACCGGAGAAGGACTACCGGGAGATCACCGCGCTGTTCGAGAGTGACTTTCAATCGGTCATGGCGCTGAAAGCCGTGACCACGAACCTGATGACCTACGCCGCGCCGCGGATGTCGCGGATTCTGACAGCGTCGGGCCAGATCGAGCACCACACAGCCAAGCGGATCGTGGACACAGCTCTGCTCCAGAGGTCGGTCATGGCACACGGTCTCGGCGCTGGCGAGGGTCGCGACGCGGCACGTCGGATCAACGCGATGCACCACGCCTACGAGATCCATCCCGACGACTACATCGCCGTGGGTTGCGACGTGCCCCTGATGTCGCTGGAGATCGCGGACAGGTTCGGCTGGCGTCCGGTCACCGATGCTGAGCGGGAGTCGATGCGCCTTTACTACAGCAAGGAGGCACGCGCGGTCGGTTCCCACCAGTCGCTCCCTGCCACCCTCGACGAGATGCGCACCGTCTGGGAGCACTACATGAATACGCAGCTGGCCTTCGAGCCGCAGAACCAGCGATTGGCAGAGGCATTCCTGGACTTCCTTCCGACGATGCTGCCGCCGGCGTTGCGGCGACTGGGCACTCCGATGCTGACGGCGCAGGTCGACGCGCGGATCCTCCGGGGCTGCGGCCTGCGGGTTCCTTCGGCCGCTAAGAAGCGGTTGTCCACGGCGCTGCTCCGTGCGTTCGGTAAGAAGGATCCGGTGCCGGACAGGGCACCGGACCAGCCGGACCGGCTGAACGCCTTTGCGAAGGTCATCTATCCACACGGGTGGACCATCGACAAGCTGGGCACGCACCTGAGTCAGCGACCGGAGGTCTCGTCAGCGGCCGATGGGCGTGCAGCGAACGACTAGCAGGGCGCGTCTGGGGATCCTTGGTCCTCAACTTCTGAACCCCTGAGTCAGTTCTTCTAGTGAACTGACATTCCAACACCGAGGAGTAGCCATGCCGATGATAGATCTGACCGTGCCGCGCGGCGCGCTTTCCGATGAGGCCACGGCCGAACTGATGGCCGCGTTGAGCCGCACAGTGCTGAAGTGGGAGGGCGCGGGGAACAAGGCGGCCGAGTCAATCGCCTGGTCGTTCCTGCACGAGCCGACACTGGCCACCGTCTACGGACGGCCGGCCGCCCAGCCGCACTACCGCCTGGTGGTGGGGGTTCCGCAGGCGGCCCTCGACGACGAAGCCAAGCTGGGCATGGTCGCTGAGATGACTGACCAGGTGCTGCACGCGGAGAAGAACGGGTCAGAGCCAACGCGCGACGACAGATTGCGAGTCTGGGTGATCATCAACGAGGTCATCGAAGGCCACTGGGGCGGTGCCGGCCAGATCTTCCGGCTCGCCGATTTTCTTCGCTTCACCGGGTCCGATGAAGAGGAGATAGTGCGTCGGTCGGCGAGGCTGCCCTAGCCATTGATCCTGGTGGCTTATTGCCCCGTCCCGGCAAGGCCCCCGTATCACTGGCGCCAGGTGCACTAGATGATCAATTCCAAGGGATGCCTGCGGAGGGTGTGGGGTGGGCGGCGGCCGAAGCCACCGCGAGACGGTCAGGCGGCGGGCTGCCGGCCCTGGTTGTCGAGGTGGCAGCGGGCGGTCAGGCGTCAGGGTCGACTTCGGGGTGCGTGAACCGCACGGGCTTGCCCAGCGACCGGGCGTAGGCGATTTCGGCTCGGGTGCTGTCTCCGATGTAGTCGCCGACTACGAGCACCTCATCAGCGAGCCGGATCTTCGCCCGGTGCAGATCGTCGAGTCGGACCTTCAGCGCCTCGGCCTCGACAGGATCGGACCAAAGTTCGTGCGGCGACTTCAGGTCACAGCCCGGTTTGACGACAATCTTTCCGGCTTTGGTCTCCCGCAGGTCGGCCTCGTTCATCTCGGTCATGAAGCGGGTGGAGCCGCAGGTCACGACGATACGCGGGAGGCTCAGCAGCTTCTTCGCGTCGGCGAGCTTCTCCTCGGGGGTGAGCAGTTGCGGGTGCGGCACTGGTTCCTCCTGGTGGCGTGGTCCAAGGGGTGCCTGCGGAGACGAGAACGAGGGTGTCCAAGGTCGTTTTGTGACGAACGACGCGGACACCCTCGCGACGGCACTCTAGGCGGCGACCGACGACATGCTGAAGGAGCATCCCGACCTGGCGCCGCCGTGGCGCCCGCCGGTCGGCATTACGCCCCGCCTGAGCGATGCCGAACTGGTCACCCTCGCCACGATGCAGGCCGTACTCGGCTACACCTCCGAGGCCAGATGGCTCCGCCATGCCCGTGCCCGCCTGCGCCACCTCTTCCCCTACCTGCCCCAGCAGCCCGGCTGCAACAAGCGGCTGCGCAAGGCCGCCGGTCTGATGCGAAGCGTCAACCGGATCCTGGCCGCCACCACCTCGGTGTGGAGCGACGACGTATGGGTCGTGGACTCCGCCCCGGTGGAATGCGGCCGCTCCCGCGAGACCGTCAAACGCTCCGACCTGGCAGGCTGGGCCGAATACGGCTACCGCGCCAGCCGCAGCCGCTTCTTCTGGGGCCTGCGCCCGCACCTGGCCTGCACCCTTCTGGGCCTGCCCATCGCCTTCGCCCTGACCGGGGCCAAGGCCGAGGAACGCGAGACCCTCCTTGACCTCCTGGCAGCCGAATGCGAGCTTCTGCGAGAGCGCCCCCGACAGACTCTCATCGGCGACAAGAACTACTTCGGCCGTGGTTTCGAACGCGAACTGTCCGAGCATGGAGTCCAGTTGCTGCGGCTTGCCCGTAAAGGTGAACGGGAACGGCCTGGCGCAGCCCTGTTCAAGCCGCTGCGACAGGTCATCGAATCGATCAACGAGACCTTCAAGGGACAGCTTGACCTCGAACGGCACCGAGGGCGCACACCCGGAGGTGTCATAGCCCGCGTCATGCAACGCATCCTCGCGCTGACCGCCGCGATCTGGCACAACGACGCCACCGGACAAACCGTCCTACGCTCACTGATCGCCTACGATCACTGACCCCTTGGACTAGATCATCTAGAACGAAGGGGCCACCAGGATCGCCATTAACCGAAAACGGCGAGGACCTCCTGCGGTGCAGGAGGTCCTCGATCTGCTTGCGGTCAGTCAGCGGTGACGCGTGCCTGCAGCCGTCGCATGCCGGCGAGCCAGCGATCGTGATCTAGTGCCTTGCGGCGTACGTATTCACTGACCTCCGGGTGCGGGAGGATGAGAAAGCGCTCCTGCTCGATTCCGTCCGCCACGGCATCGGCGACCTGCTCGGGAGTCACGACTGCGCCGGAGACCTCAATGGCCCGGGCGCCCCCGGCAGCTTGTGCGCCAGTCGCATGGGCGTCCGCGAGCATCTGGGTGTCGACGGCCTGCGGGCACACGCAGCTGACCCG
>JAWWPV010000030.1:0-4849 GCA_033854775.1 Trebonia sp. | reverse complement strand
ATCCTCGTCGGCGAGCGGCTCGCCGAGGTGCCAGGCGCGCTCGCCGCGGCCGCGCGGCTCGCGGACGCCAGTGGCGCGAAGCTGGCCTGGATCCCCAGGCGGGCCGGGGAGCGCGGTGCCGTCGAGGCGGGCGCGATGCCCGGGCTGCTGCCGATCGGCCGCTGGGTCGGAGACCCGAAGGCCCGGGCGGAAGTCGCGCGGGCCTGGAACAAGGCCACGCTGCCCGCGACGCCGGGCCGCTCCACCTCGGCGCTGCTCGCGGCCGCGGCGAACGGCGAGCTCGGCGCGCTGCTCATCGCGGGCGTCGACCCCGCGGACCTGCCCGACCCGGCAGGCGCGCTGCGCGCGCTTGACCAGACGCCGTTCATCGTCTCGATTGAGGTGCGGGCCAGCGCGGTCACCGACCGCGCCGACGTGGTCTTCCCCGTCGCCACGGTCGCGGAGAAGCCGGGGACCTTCGTGAACTGGGAAGGTCGCGGCGGCACATTCGCCCCGGCGCTCAGCGTTCCCGGCATCCGCACCGACCTGTACGTCCTCGGCGCGATCGCCGACGAGATGGACGTGCACCTGGGGCTGCCCGACGCCGCCGCCGCGCGGGTCGAGCTGGCCGCCCTCGGCGGGTGGAAGGGCGCCCGCCCGGCCGCGCCGGCGGTGTTCTCCACGCCGTCGGTGACGACGGCGCTGTCAACCGCGGGGACCGGGGCGGACGTCCGGCTGGCCACCTGGGCGCAGCTGGTGGACGCGGGCCGGATGCAGGACGGCGAGCCGTACCTGGCCGGCACCGCGCGTCCCACCGTGGCCCGGGTCGCGGCCGCCACCGCGGTCGCGGCGGGCGCCGTCGACGGTGACAAGGTGACCGTGGCGACCACGGCAGGCTCGGTGACCGTCCCGCTCCTGGTCACCGAGATGGCCGAGGGCGTGGTGTGGCTGCCCACCAACAGCTCCGGCTCCGCGGTCCGCGCGGACCTCGGTGCTGGCCACGGCAGCAGGGTGACCCTGAGGAGGGCTGAATGAGCGGGCATGTGCTCGCGGTGGACTCGACGCTGAGCGACTTCAACCAGCTCATCTGGTGGATGGTGCTGCTCAAGGTCGCGATTGTCTTCGTGTTCCTGCTGCTCACCACCATCTTTATGATCTGGTTCGAGCGGCGCGTGATCGGCCGGATGCAGAACCGGCCAGGCCCCAACCGGGCCGGGCCCTGGGGCCTCCTGCAGCCGATCGCTGATGCGCTGAAGCTGCCGCTGAAGGAAGACATCGTCCCCACCAACGTGGACAAGCTGGTGTTCTTCATCGCGCCGGTCATCGCGGCGTCGACGTCCTTCGTCGCCTTCGCGATCATCCCGTGGGGCCCGGAGGCGTCGATCTTCCATCACCAGACGCCGCTGCAGGTCGCCGACCTGCCGGTCGCGGTGCTCCTAGTGCTGGCCATGAGCTCGGTCGGCGTCTACGGCATCGTGCTGGCGGGCTGGGCCTCCAGGGGACCGTACTCAATCCTCGGCGCGCTCCGCTCGACCGCCCAGGTGATCAGCTACGAGATCGCGATGGGGCTGTCGTTCGTCGCGGTCTTCCTCACCGCCGGGTCGCTGTCCACTACCGCGATCGTCAACGCTCAGTCGAACTACTGGTACGCCTGGGTGCTGTTCCCGTCGTTCCTCATCTACCTGGTCACGATGGTCGGCGAGACCAACCGGATCCCGTTCGACCTGCCCGAGGGCGAGGGCGAGATCGTCGCCGGCCACATGACCGAGTACTCCTCGATGAAGTTCGCCATGTTCTTCCTCGCCGAGTACATCAACATGACGACCGTTTCCGCGCTCGCCACCACGCTGTTCCTGGGCGGCTGGCGGCCCTTCCCGCCGCTCACCCTCTTGGGGAGCTGGGTTTACAACCCCTGGTGGTGCGTGGTCTGGTTCCTGATCAAGGTCTTCACCCTGCTGTTCTGCTACGTCTGGCTGCGCGGCACGCTGCCCCGTACCAGGTACGACCAGCTGATGGCGCTCGGGTGGAAGATCCTCATCCCGTTCTCCATCGTCTGGCTGCTGATGGTCGCCACCGTGCAGGAGCTCCACACCAGAACCTGGCACAACACCGTCGTGGACGCGGTCGGGGGCGTGGTCATCGTCCTCTTCCTCCTGATGGTCACGTTCTGGGACAACGGCTACCAGAAGCACCTGGCCCGGATAGCCCCAGAAAGTCCGGCCGAGGAAGAGGACGAGTGGGACTACGACGAGGACGGCGCGTTGGTCAAGATCGAGAAGCCGGTGCCGAGGTTCCCGGTGCCGCCGCGTGACCTGCCGCACTACCACGGCCTCGAGCTTGGCGGCACGGTGCTGGCCGGGGCCGTGCCTGCAACCACAGGGCCCGCGAGCACGGCATCTGGCGATGGCGTGACGAAGGAGGTCACCGGTGCCGATTCTTGATTACCTCAACCCCGTGAAGGGGTTCGGTGTCACCTTCCGGGAGATGTTCAAGAAGGTTGACACCGTGATGTACCCGGAGGACAAGCGGCCGACCGCGCCCCGGTTCCACGGACACCACCAGCTCAACCGCTGGCCCGACGGCCTGGAGAAGTGCATCGGCTGCGAGCTGTGCGCCTGGGCCTGCCCCGCCGACGCGATCTACGTCGAGGGCAGGGACAACTCCGAGGACGGGCGCTACTCACCGGGCGAGCGGTACGGGCACGTCTACCAGATCAACTACCTGCGCTGCATCCTGTGCGGTCTCTGCATCGAGGCGTGCCCCACCCGGGCGCTCACGATGACCAACGAGTACGAGATCGCCGACGACGACAGGGAAAAGCTGATCTGGACCAAGGAGCAGCTCCTCATCCCGCTGCTACCTGACATGGAAGCGCCACCGCACCCGATGCGGCTCGGCAACGATGAGAAGGACTACTACCGCCTCGGCGGCGCCGGGGTTGTCGGGCTGCACAGTCAGCAGAACCGGAGCGAGGAATGACCCATCTTATTCTCGCGAATGGCGGTGCGGGCGGAACCAACCTTGACCCGCTCTTCGACGAGGCCATGTTCTGGATCCTCGCGGTGCTCGCGGTCTCCGCCGCGCTCGCCATGATCCTGGTGCGGCAGGCCGTGCACTGCGCGCTCATGCTCGCGGTCGTGATGCTCTCCCTCGCGGCCATGTACGCCATGCAGGGGGCGCCGTTCCTGGCCTTCGTCCAGGTCATCGTCTACACCGGCGCGGTGCTGATGCTGTTCCTGTTCGTGGTCATGCTGATCGGGGTCAACTCGGCGGAATCGCTGAAGGAGACCATCAAGGGTCAGCGGCTGTGGGCGAGCCTGGCAGGCATCGGCCTGGCGGTACTCCTCGTCGTCGGCATCGGGCACGCGGCGATCGGCTCGGCGGCCCCGACGACCAGCGCGCAGGGCGCCGATAACCTCACCGGCCTCGCGCAGCTGATCTTCACCACGTACGTCTTCCCGTTTGAAATCACCCGCGCCCTGCTGATCACGGCCGCGCTCGGGGCGATGGTCCTGGCGCACCGCGAGCGGACCTCGCCCAAGCTGACGCAGCGGGACCTGGCCCGTCGCAAGATCGAAAGCGGCCAGGTCGCGCCGGAGCCACCGCCCGGGGTGTACGCCCTGCACGACGCCGTCGACATGCCGGCTCTGCTGCCGGACGGAAGCACCACCAGCCGTTCGGTATCAGACGCAGTGGTACAGCGTGACCTGGAGCTCGGCCTTGACCCGCAGGGCAGCCTGACTACCGATCTCGCCGCGGAGCAGCGGATCGAGACGGAGCGCCGCCTTGAGGCGGGCGCCCGAGGGGGGGAAGAACTGTGAGCCCGGCGCACTATGTGTTCCTTGCGGTCATCCTGTTCGTCATCGGCGCGGTCGGGGTGCTCGTCCGGCGCAACGCGATCCTGATCTTCATGAGCGTCGAGCTCATGCTGAACGCGTGCAACCTGGCGTTCGTCACGTTCGCCCGGATGCACGGAAACCTGGACGGGCAGGTGGTGGCCTTCTTCGTGATGGTGGTCGCCGCCGCAGAGGTGGTCGTCGGCCTCGCCATCCTGATGGCCATCTACCGCGCCCGCAGGTCCGCGTCGGTCGACGACGCCAACCTGCTTAAGTACTGAGGGGATTTGACACGATGACGACGCTCGCCGCTACCGGCGTGTTCCGATACTCGTGGCTGCTGCTCGCATTTCCGGTCTTCGGCGCGGGCGTCTTGCTGCTTGGCGGTCGGCGCACCAACAAGTGGGGGCATGTACTCGGCGTCCTGATGTCGCTGGCGTCCCTTGTTTACGGGCTGATCGCGTTCTTCACGCTGCTCGGCAAGAGCGGGGCCGGACGCAGCCAGGATCTGCACATGTACTCCTGGATTCCGGTCAACGGCTTCCAGGCGAACATCGGCCTGCTCATTGACCCGCTGTCCATCAGTTTCGTGCTGCTGATCACCGGGGTCGGCTCGCTGATCCTCATCTACGCGGTCGCCTACATGGCCCACGATCTCGAGCGCCGGCGCTTCTTCGCTTACCTGAACCTGTTCATCGCCGCGATGCTGCTGCTGGTCCTCTCGGACAACTACCTCGGGTTGTACGTCGGCTGGGAGGGCGTCGGTCTCGCCTCCTACCTGCTGATCGGGTTCTGGCAGTTCAAGCCGACCGCGGCGGCCGCGGCCAAGAAGGCGTTCATCGCCAACCGCGTCGGCGACGCCGGGCTGTCCCTGGCGATCATGCTGATGTTCGCCGAGTTCGGCACCTTCAACTTCACCGGGGTGTTCGACGCGACGAAGTCGGGCGGCTCGGGCGTCGCCACGGCGCTCGGCCTGCTGCTGCTGCTCGGCGCGTGCGGTAAGTCCGCCCAGGTGCCGCTGCAGTCCTGGCTGC
>JAWWPV010000029.1:0-11458 GCA_033854775.1 Trebonia sp. | reverse complement strand
ATGATCCCGGCGGCGCAGCCCTGGAGGATCATCGGCAGCTCATCGGCCGCGTTGCCGGTGCCGAGCCACCAGTGGTAGTGGAGCGAGGCCCACAGGGCCAAGCCGCAGGCGAGCAGCGCCGCCAGGGCGGCCGGGACGCGGCGGCTGCGCAGGTGCAGCCAGGCGAGACGGGCCGCCGAGGAGAAATGCCGGGCGGGCTCGGCCACCGCCGGAGGCGGATGCTGCATGTCAGCCTGTCCACCGCCAAGACCCACGTGGGCCGCCTGCTCACGAAGCTCGCAGCGCGCGACCGGGCGCAGCTCGTCATCGCCGCCTACAACACCGGCCTCGTTCGCCCGCCGCGAGCGGGCAGGCGCGGGCAGCAGCGGTCCCCGCCCGGTGCCGTGTTCAGTTCCTGGCCAGGTCGGCCAGTACGGCGCGGGTGCGGGCGCGGGACGCTGACGCGTCGTCGCCGACCGGGAACGGAGCCGCCCAGAAGTCGGTGGCGCCGGCCTCGAACAGCGCCCGGATCTGGCGGGCGACGCTGTCCTCGTCGCCGACGATGACCGCCTCGGCGGGCGTGGTTATCCCGCCGTGGGCCAGGATCCGCTGGTAGTTGGGCAGCTGCCCGTACACGGTGAACTGACGGGCGGCGACTGACCTGGCCTCGTCGACGTTGTCGTGCACGGCGACCGGCAGGCCGGCGACGATCCGCGGCGCGGGGCGGCCCGCGTCGGCGGCGGCCTTGCGGATCAGGGGCACGGCGTGCTGCTCGATCGCCGTGGCGTTGGCCATCCACAAGATCGTGCCGGCGGCGTACGCGCCGGCTACCCGCAGCAGCCGGGGTGCCAGTGCGCCGACTAGGACCGGGACTTCCGCACCGCCGGTCAGCGGGAGCGGTCCCGCCTCGACCCGGAACTGCTGGCCCGCGAAGCTCACCTGCTCGCCGCGCAGCAGCCCGCCCACGATCTGGACGTACTCCTCGGTGTGCTGTCCCGGTGCGTCGTAGGACAGGCCGAGGCGGCCCTCGACGACGATCCCGTGGGAGGGACCGACGCCGAGGGTGAACCGCCCGGGGGTACCGATGGCCGACACGACCGCGTTGGCGCGGCTGGCCTGGAGGACGGGATGACAGGCGTAGCTCACCAGGACCGCGGTGCCCAGTTCGATGGCCGAGGTGGCCCGCCCGGCGAGCGTCATCGCCGCCAGCGGGTCACCTCCGCCGGCCGCGCTGGGATACCACATGCTGGTGAAACCGTCCGCCTCGGCTCGCCTGGCCTGCTCGACGAGCCGGTCAGCGGTCGCTCCGGCACCGGTAAGCCCGATCCGCATGGAACCCTCCCTGCCATTGACTGCTCAGTGCCGCTAGCGCGCGGCAAGTTCGGGGAAAGCGGCTGGAACCGCGCCGATGAGGGCGAGGCACTCAGTGAAGAAGTAGATCCCCTTGAAGAACTCGAGCACGTTGCCCTCCTCTAGGAGGATCTTGCGGTACATGACGGTACGCTGCGCGTCGTAGCCGTCGTGCAGCGCGTGCCAGCCCGCGTAGTCCATGCCGAGTACGTACGTGGCCTGCTGCCGCTCCGCTGGCCCGGCGATGTGGCAGCCGGTGACCGTGCCTCCGCCCCACTGGATGTGCAGGTAGGCAGGACTGGCAGCGATCCCTGCGGGCAGGTCCCGGCAGCCGAGCGCCCACGACGACGCGTAGCCGGCCTTGACCTTGTCGAAGAAGTCCCAGTACATCGGCAGCTTGTCCGACCGGGCCAGCTCCGGTGGGCCGGCCGCAAGCGCCTCACCTACCGCGACCGCCCAGTCCTGGCTGAAGAATCCCGGCTCGGTCATCGTCGTCACCCGCCCGCCAGCACCGGCTGCACCGATCCGACCATGGCCAGCAGGTCAGGGGGCAGGCTGATGCCGACGTCGTTCAGCTTGCGGCGCAACTGCTGGTTAAACAGCATCTTCACCTCGTCCTGGGTCCAGCCGAGCGGCTCGTAGATGACCTCGCGGCTGGCCACCCCGGCCAGCGTCAGGATCGTCCGCAGGGTCTCGTGGATCTCATTGACCATGGACGGGTCTTGCCTGCCGGCGTCCTGCAGGTACTCCAGGCCGCCCTGCACGTGCCGCGACTCGTCGCGGCACGTCGCGGTGAAGCCGGTGTAATAGGCGGGCAGGAACCCCCGCCACCGGGCGTACGAGAGCGTCACCTTCATGACCGACAAGGCCAGGACGCCCTCGATCCACAGGAAGTAGGTCGTGCCGTAACGCACCCGCGCCCGCTCGTCGTACGGGTTCTTGCGGACCTCGTCGGCCTGGTAGGCCAGCAGCCCGAAAGGCCCGACGAACGTCTCGGCCACCCAGGGGAACGACGCGTCGAGGATGTCCATGATGTCATCGCCCTGCAGGCCCACGACCTCACGGTAGAACCGGTCGAAGAACACCGTGTGCCGCGCCTCGTCCTCGATCTGCGCGGCGATGTGCAGCTTCTCCTCCTCGCTCGCGCCGATCATGAACACCGGCAGCTCGATCTCAACCTGCCGCTCGCCGTGATGGAACCCGGACGCGATGGCCAGGAACGACTGCCGCTCCTCCTCGGTCATCCGCTCGGTCCAGTCGACCTTGTCCTGGGTGAAGTCGAGGTCGTAGACGTCCCACCGCTGCTTGAGGTACCTGCGGTACAGCGTCGTGAAGTCCGGCAGGGACTTCAGGTCCTTGTGCACGTACTCGATGACGTCGTCAATGTCGACGTGAAGGACGCCCTTGAGGTCAGCCTCCTCAATCTCGCGGACTTGCTCGTCGCTCAGCGCCCGCGGGCCCTCACTGAGCACGGCCGTGGGGCTCTTGCGTTCGGTCATGCGGCAACCTCCTGTTCTTCTCCCGGCACCACAGCGGTGCCCAAGCCGCGCACGGCAATGTCCGGCGGTTTCACGGCGTTTCTCCTGCCTGCGCCGCAGCCGGCGGCGGCGACAGCGCGCCGACCACGCGAGTAAGCAGCGCGACCCACTCCGCGTCATCGACAGCGTGCAAGTCCTCTGGCAGCAGCGCGCTCCCCAGCGAGAGCAGCAGGCAGAAATGGGCCAGCGCTCCGGGCGACAGCGCGGCGTCAAGCACGCCCTCGGCCTGCCCGGCCTGCACCAGCCCGGCAAGCCACCCGGCCCGCTCGCTGATGTACTCCCGCATCGGCCCGGCGACTTCCTCGTCCCGGCGCGCGGCGATCAGCGCCTCCACCACCAGGTAGCCGCGGCTGTCCTGGCGCCTGGGCAGGCTCCGGCCAACCTGCAGCAGCAGGTCGGTGACCGGCCGATCCGGGTCGGCGGCCAGCAGGTCGGCCAGGACCCGCCTGCCATGCGTGCGCAGCGCGGCCACCAGCAGCCCGGCCTTCGAGCCGAAATGCGCGTACAGCGCGCCGTTGCTCACTCCCGCCGCCGCCGCGATGTCGGCCACTCGCGTGCCGTCATACCCGCGGGCCGCGAACACGTCAGCCGCCGCACGCAGCAGGCGGGCACGCGTCTCGGCTGAAGTCACGCCGGCGATTCGGCCCATGCGCTTATTAAAAATATCTTCATTTGATTCGTCAATGGCTGTATTGATTCGTCAATCGCTGTCTCGTTGGCCCGGCACGGCGGCAAGCGCGTCGCGCGCCTCGTCGGCGACGGGTAGCGGGACGTCGCCGAGGCCCGCGACGTGCCTCAGCGCCTTGGCGTACGCGGCACCGTAGGCCTCGTCGGCGGGTACCGGGACGTCCGGAATCACGCCGGTTCCCTGCCAGTTCGTGCCGGTGACCGGGTTGATCGAGCGCGCGAACGGGATGGCGATGTGCACGGCGGCGCTGATCGGGAATGGCCTCGTGGGGTGGGCGCCGCCGCCGGTCGTCTCGCCGATCAGTTCCGCGCGGCCCAAGGCCTGGAGCGTGTAACAGAGGTCTTCGCCGCCGGAGAACGTGCGGCTGCTGATCAGCACGTACACCGGGCGGTCGAGGTAGCGGGGGCCAGGCACGTAGGGCAGCGACCAGAACTGCCTGGTCTCCCCGGTGTCGGCGTGAAAGATGTCGTTGAGGTGGACGGGTTCCTCCGGGAAGAGGTAGCTGCACCAGAACGCCACCCCGTTGGGATGACCGCCGCCGTTGCGCCGCAGGTCGATGATCAGCGTAGGTCCCGGCGACCAGTTCCATCGCCGCGGCGATCGCCGGCCCGGCGTTCTCCGGCATCGGCACCCGGCGCAGGTCCAGGTAGCCGATGTTGCCGTCCAGGCGTTCGACGCGGTGGACGCCGAAGTTGTCCAGCCGTCCCATCTGGCGCATCTTCAGCCGTCTCACCTCATGGTCGGCTGGCCCGCCGTGATCTCGTCGAGGTTGTCGTACTCCCCGGCCGCTAGCCGCCTTTCGACAGCGGCGGCGACCTGCCCGGCCAGCTCAGGGAACACGTAGTTCTCGCGAAGCAACGCCAGCGCCTTCGCCACGATGTCCCGGCCGGGCAACTGCTCGGCGGCCAGCGAGCCGTCATCCGGCATGCTGACCACCGCGGCATCCGGCGCGTCGGAGGTGAACTCGAGCAGCCGGGCCGACGGCAGCCGCAGCGACAACTCCCTCCGCAGCTCTTCCGTCCGCTCCCGGTGCGCGGCGGCCCACGCGGTCGGTTCTTCCGTCGTGGGGATAAACACCCGGACCGTCAGCTGACCCGGATCAGCGCCGTGCCGCAGCAATTCGGCCCGCACCACCGCGCCGTCGGGAAACAGCTCTTTGACTCTGTGATCAAGAACCCGTGCCACCTGTTCCACATTCGGTGAACGGCACGCGCCACCCCGGAAGTTCCGACATCGCTTCGACCCGGTTAAGCTACGCTAGCCGTCCAATGGTCAGCCGGAGCATGCTCCGGGAGAGGTGTGGTGGCGGGTGGGGATCACGCTGCCTGAGACAGAAGCAGGCACGGCCGCCAGGAGCCGCGCCGCCGGGGACTGGATAGTGCGCCGCCCCGGCCTGCTCGTCTTCCTCGCCTACCTCGCCGCCGCGGTCGCCCTGAACTGGCGGCTGTGGCTCGGGCTCGGCACGATGGCCGCGGTGGGCGATCCAGGACCGGCCGACAACGACCTGATCGCCTGGTTCATGCGGTACGCCGCGGACGCCGTCGCCCACGGGCACCTGCCCGCGCTGGTCACCACGGCCATGAACGCACCGCACGGCATCAACCTGATGTGGAACAACACGGTGCTGTTTCCCGCGGTGGTGCTGGCGCCGGTCACGCTGCTCGGCGGGCCGCTGGCGGGTCTCACGGTCTTGGCGACGCTCGGGTACGCCGGCTCGGCCGCGGCCATGTACTGGCTGCTGCGGCGGCACGGCGCCAGTGTGCTGGCAGGCGCGCTCGGCGGCGCGGTGTTCGGCTTCTCCCCTGGCATGGTGAACGCGAGCGTCGCCCACTACGGAATGCAGTTCGCCGTGCTCGTGCCCCTGATGATCGAGGCCGTGCTGTCCATCATCACCGGGCGCGGCCGCCCGCTCCTGGCCGGGGCGTGGCTCGGGGTGCTCGCCGCCGCGCAGCTGTTCACCGGGGAAGAGATGATTTCCGACGTCGCCATCGCGGGCCTTGTGCTGATGGCGGTGCTGGCCGTGAGCCGTCCGTCGGCCGTGCTCGCGCGGCTGCGCGGAACGGTCATCGGCCTGGGAGTTGCCGCCGTGGTCGCGCTGCTGCTCTGCGCGCACGCCCTGTGGATACAGTTCCACGGCCCGCTCGCCGAGCACGGCAGCCCCTGGTCAATCGCTCAGCACGGGAACGGCCTCGGCGCGTTCGTGAACCCACAGGCCCAGCTGGTCTTCCACACCGCGTCAAGCGCCGCCTACGCCGCCAGCCACGGTGCCAACGCGGCGGAATACGTCGCGTACCTCGGCCCGCCGCTGCTCATCCTGGTCGCGGGAGTCACCATCTGGTACTGGCGCGACCTGCGGGTGCGGGCCGCCGCCGTCACCTGGGCGGTGCTTGAAGCGCTGTCGCTCGGCGTCAACGGACCGCTGCTGCCCTTCCACTGGCTGCAGGGCCTGCCGCTGCTTGGCGACATGCTGCCGAGCCGGCTCTCCATCGTGGCGGACGGCGGCGCCGCGGCGGTGCTTGCGTTCGGGCTCGACCTGGCCCTGTCCTCGGCACCGCGGACGGCCAGGCCACTGCGCCGCGCCGCGCCGGTGGTGGTCGCGCTGCTCGCGGTCCTGCCGCTGCTAC
The DNA here is from genome assembly GCA_033854775.1 of Trebonia sp. GTDB lineage: Bacteria > Actinomycetota > Actinomycetes > Streptosporangiales > Streptosporangiaceae > Trebonia. Next base: position 5,279 of record JAWWPV010000029.1, on the reverse strand, counting down.
CGCGTCCGGTGGCCGCGATCACCGCGCCGCCGGTGCCGACCGGCTGGGACACCGTGTTCGCGCGCCTGAACCTGCAGGCGAACGCGAGCGCGCTCGTCGTGCCCCTCCCGTACTCGCAGCAGGGCGAGGCGATGCTCTGGCAGGCCGACACCGGCCAGCCAGGCGAGCTGGTCGCGGGCTGGTTCCTCGGCCCCACTCCGTCCGGTCGCGCCGCCTCGGCCTACTGGGGGCCGAGCTTCACCGTCACCACCGTGGTTTGCCTCGACGCGCTATGGCAGGGCGCCGCCCCGAGCACCGGCTGCGCCACGGCCGTCCGGTCCGCGCTCGGGTACTGGCACCCGGCCGCCGTTGTCGCGGACACCGGCCCAGGGACACCGCTCGGGCGGCTCCTCACCAAGCTTCTCGGTAAGCCCGCCATCCAGGACGGGCAGCTGCTCGCCTGGCGGAGCAGCTGAGTCAAGAGGGAAACCCCCCGTTACCGCGCGTGGTTTCCCCGATGGGCCAGCTGGTCCTCCGGCGACACACTAGACGCATGCCGCTTAGCACAGGCCCCTCGTCCGGCGATGGCGCGTTGCCGGACTGGCAGCAGGTGCAGACCCTCGGGGTGGCGGATGTAGTGATGACCATCCTCAAGGCGAGGAAGGCGATGCCGTCGGCGACCGCGGCGGCCGTGTGCCGTACGAGGCATGGTGGCGGGTACCGGGTACTCGTCAGCCTCCTGGAAGGCAGTCCGCAAGCGGACGCGGCGGACCTGGAGGTCGACATTGACGGGGCTGCCGCCATCTTCGTCGCTCGCGAGCTCGGGAAGGACCTAGCCGACGCTTTCGGCGACGAGGATGTGTTCATCCTCCAATGACCGGGACGGAGGCGAAGCCACGATCGGGGGAAAGGGGATCGTGGCCTAGCCTCCGCCCCGCGGAACTTTCACCGCTACGCGCCCGCAGAGCGGAGGAACGCCAGCACCGCGCGCACGCGGTTGTTCTCCGTGTCGCTCGGGGTGAGACCGAGCTTGGTGAAGACGCTGGTGACGTGAGTCTCGACGGTCCGGACGCTCAGGAAGAGCTCTTTCGCTATCCCGAGGTTGGACCGTCCCTCCGCCATGTGCCGCAGCACCTCCAGCTCGCGCTCGTTCAGCGTGCCGATCACGCTCGGTTTCCGTTTCCTTCCCAGCAGCCGCCGCACGATGACCGGGTCGACGACGGTCTCGCCCTCGGCCACTCGCGCCAGGCTCTCCATGAGCGCGTCGGCGTCAGTCACGTTGTCTTTCAGCAGGTAGCCGACTCCCGAGCGCACCGTTTCCAGCAGCTGGCTCGCGTAGCTGGTCTCTGCGTAGGTCGACAGGACCAGAATGCCGGTAGCGGGGTACAGGCCGCGTATCTCCTGGGCGGTGCGGATGCCCTCGTCGCTGAACGACGGCGGCATGCGGATATCGAGAATGACGACGTCGGGCAGAGCCGCCCTGATAGCCGCGAGCAGTTCCGCGCCAGAGGCGACGCTGGCGGTAACTTCGGTGCCGAGCGAGCGCAAGAGCAGGGCCAGGCTGCTGCGGAAGAGCCCGGAGTCTTCGGCGATCGCTACCCGCACGGCACCCTCACCACGAGGCGCGTGCCCCGGCCCGGCGGGCTCTCGATGACGACTTCCCCGTCGAGCGCGCTGACGCGGTCGGCCACGTTGGCCAGCCCGTGACCGGCCAGCCCGTGACCGGCGTTCGCCGTAACACCCCCGATCCCGTCGTCCGCGATCTCCATTTCCAGCAGGGACTCCCCCACCCGCACCGCGACCAGTGCGCTTTCCGCGTCGGCGTGCTTCACGACGTTCGCGAGCGCCTCGCAGGCGACGAAGTACAGTGCCGCCTCCACGGCCGCATCGAGCCTGAGCGCCGGCACGTGCACGCTTACCGGGAGCGAAAGGCGTTCCGTGACCTCCTCAAGGGCGGCGCCAAGCCCGCACTGGGAGAGGACGGCAGGGTGAATTCCGTGCGCCAGGTCCCTGAGCTCGGCCAGCACCACCTTGAGACTCATCCCAGCCTGGCTGAAGGCGGCTGCTGCCTCAGGATCGGACGTCTTGCCCTTCGCGGCGGTGAGGCCGGCCGTAATGCCAAGCAGGTGCTGCTGCACGCCGTCGTGCAGGTCGCGCTCAAGGCGCCGCCGCTCCCCGAGTTCGGCCTCCATGATCCGCGCCCGCGAAGCCTTGACCTGCTCGAGCTTCTCCTGCGCGGCTCTCGCCTGAAGCTGGGCGTTTTGCAGCGCAAGCCCACTGGCTGCCGTAGCGGCATCAAACAGCTCGCGGTACCTGGCCAGCACCGGATCGGCGACGACGACGGCGATGGGCACGCCTTCGCCGGCCCGGATGTAGGAGACCAGCCGCCCCGAGGCACGACTGCTGAGCGCCTTCAGGCTGGACTCGGACGTATCGAGAAGATCCAGGGTGGGATCGTGCAAGATGCTGCGAAGCGCACGGCGCACCTCGCTCATGTCGCCGCCCGCCGCGACTCGAGCCGTCAGCTCGGTGACGTTCCTGATCAGCAGCAGCCGTTGCAGCACGGCGATCAGGAATGCGACGGGGATCGCGAAGTCCACCACGCCTTCCGTCAGGTACGCGGCGTTGGGCGTGATGGTGAGGCTCAGCGTCATCAGGGCGGCGGACGTGATCGCAGCGATCGCGGCGGCGATGCCGGCCACGATGATCGGGGTGATGACGATGCGGTCCAGCCCCCTGGTCCGCATCAGCCGGATCAGCAGGAGCGCCATCAGTGCGATCCCGAAAAGCGCTTCACCGCCGTGGACCACGTAGTTGAGCGTGTTAGACAACGGCTCATCGGGGATGAGGGCGGGCCACCAGGACCGCGGGTAGCCGTTCCACTGCGCCGTCGACGTCACGACTATCACCGTGCGGCCGACCAGCATCCACCCGGCGAACGCGATGAGGAACCGCTTTTGGAGCCTGGGCAGCGTGGTATTCGGGTAGCGCAACAGCGCCCAGGCGCCGAAGATGCGGTCCACACCGCCGAATACGAGGGCGTACGCAGCCCACGGGCCATTCCAGGCATCGATAAAATCCACGGAACGGAACACGCCGGCGAGGATGAGCGCCCAGGCCGTGACGCGCTGGCCTGGTTCCCGGCCGAGCATCAGGCCGGTGAAGACGAAAAGCAGGGAGACCGCCAGGTTGACCGTGGCGAGCGCGGCGGACTCCCGCCACTGGGGCCCCTGGACCAGCGCGCAGAAACACGCGACAGCGGCGAGGGTCGCTGTTGCCGCGAGCCACGGGTGGCGCACCTGCCAAATCCCGAGCCGGGCAGGCCCGCGCGTCCCCTCCCGGCTAACTGCCCCGCTATCGCGCCCGGTCCTGCTCAACCGCAACGGCAACGGCGGCGGCAACGAGGGAATGGTGGCGCGCATTCTGATCCGTTTGCTCAGCGGCCCCTCAAGGGCCGAACGTCAAGCTGTGCCAGTTGGACCGCTCTCCGTGTGAATGGAGAGGCGGCGGTACCGCTGCTCAACCTTCGCGGGCGGGGGCACCGCGAGGCTAATCGTCCCACGGCTGGGGGGAGAACCGTGTGGCGCGGTACCGCCGCACTGGGTAACCATACAAGCCCGGGGTGAACGCTAACAAGCCCGACTTACCATGAATTTACGCGAACAGTCGCGGGCGATGCTCAGCCGGTGACCGAGGCCACCCTTAGGACCTCAGGTTCTCGCCCATTCGCCGCAGGGCAGACGTGAGGTTCGCGACCTCCTCGTCGGAGAATCCGTCGAGGAGTTCCCTGGCCACCTCGCTGAAGACCGGGGCGAGCTCCGGCACAAGGGCCAGCCCGCGCTCCGTGGGCTCGATCACCACTGAGCGCCGGTCACTCGGATTGGGCCGCCGCTCAATAAGTCCCTTGGCCGCCAGCCGGTCAAGCAACTTGGTCATCCCCGCCGTGTCCGTGCCGACGGCCTCCATGAGCTGACCGGGGCTCGCCCCGCCGCTGGCGGCGTTGTGCAGGAGCGCCGCCTGCTGAGTGGTGACGCCAAGGGGCGCGAGCCGGCGGTCCAGCTTCGTGGTGACGTCCCTGGCGCGCTGAGCGGTCAGGCTATGGCGGCCTCGTCATAGCCGACCTGGGCAGCGGCTCCGTCGAAGAGCTGATGCGCCTCGATCCACTGCTGGGTCTGCGCGAACACTTCCCTGGTGTACGGCAGGAACACAATGCGCTCGCCAGTGCCGAACGCCCGCACGTCAACCTGCTCCAGGTACTTTTCCGGGACGGACCGCCGATGGTAGTGCTTATACAGCTCGGGCTGGAGGTCAATCTCCATCTGGGCTCGCCGGAGGGCGGCCAGGTACTTGTCCACGTCGGCCTTGGTGGCGTCGCCGCCGGTCACCAGGAACCCGATCATGAAGGTAGCGTCCAGGACCTTGCGGAACCCGAACGCCTCGGCGATATAGAGCGGCACTCCCCAGGCCGTGGCGGCCGGGACTTGCCGGTCGAGCAACGCATCCAGCCGCTCGTTGGGCGGCCCCTGGAAGGTGAGCTTCAGCTCGCCGGGGGCGAGCACGGACTCAAGGGCCTGCACGGTCGCGAAGTGGCTCCCGGAGTGGTAGCCCACGCCGACCGGCACCCCGGCCAGGTCCTCAGGGTGGCGGATGGGCGACTCTGGCGGGACCACGATGGCGCACGGCGCCACCGAGTAGGCCGTGGTTACCAGGTGGCCGGCCCGTTCACGCGCGGCGGTGTTCGTGGCCCAGTGACAGGCACAGCTCACGTCGGCGCCGCTGCGCCCGGCCCCGAACGTCTCGAACGCGCCCGTCTTGACTTCGCCGGCGTCATCCCGCGCCGGGGTGCTCATGCCGTAGTCGCCGCTGATCACGAAGCTGTACTCGAGTCCTTCTGCCGCAAAGTAGCCCTTCTCCTCGGCGACCCATTCCTGGAGCCGGCCGTGCGGCATGATCTTCAGCGCCATTAGGAGCCTCCTTTAGCTGGCCGGGCGCCGTCAACGTAGCTTGGCGCCTTCGGCGTGGTCAAGCGGACGACCGGCCGCGCCGGCTCCGGTCCAGGGGACGGCCGGACGACGGACACGCCCCCCGCGGGAGCGGCGGGCACCTCCGGCCCGTGTGAGCACGCCGCGGCGAGCAGGGTGACCCCGGTGACCGCGACCGCGAGCAGGGCACCCGCCACAGCCCGGCCGACGGGTACGCGAACCGCCGGAAGCGAAACCGGTAGCCCGAAGCCGGACCGCCCCGTGGCGTTGGGCGCCTGCCTGGCGCGGCCTGCCGGGCTCAGCCGGGGCGCGAGCCAC
>JAWWPV010000028.1:0-10652 GCA_033854775.1 Trebonia sp. | reverse complement strand
GGTGCCGGTCACCGGCGCGAACGCCAGCTTCGTGGTCGGCGCCGCGACCTGCTCGACCAGGTAGGACTGGCCGGCCCGGGCCTGGAAGGTAAACGTGTCGCTGGCCGAGGTACGGGCGACGACCTGCTGCAGGCCGGTGCCGGAGACGACCTCGACCTGCTGCCCCGGCCACGGGTTCTTGACCGTGAGCTGGCCGGACGCGGCCGCCTGGATCGCGGCGGTGACCAGCTGGCCGTTCTCGACCTGCACGTCGACCTTGTCGTTGTGCTGGATGTAGACGGTCCCGCTGCCGTTCCAGTCGGTCGGCCAGGCCGGCGCGAACCGGATGATGCCGTCGTAGTCCTGGGCGAGCGCCTCATCCACCGCGGTCGCGGCGGCGGCCGACTGCTCCATGTAGGGCTGGGTGCCGACGGTACTGCCGAGGTCGGCGAACCCGTTGGGGTAGATCTGGTGCGTCTCGGTGAGCGAGATCAGGTTGCTCTCCACCTGGGACGGCTGCTCCAGGCGGGCCGCGTCCACGGCGTCGAACGACCAGTCGTTGCCGCCCTTGTTCGGCCGGTTGGTGTAGCTGCGCTGCTCCAGGGCGAACAGGTTGGCGTCCTGGTCGCTCACGTCATCCCACGGCCACAGCGGCTCGAGCTCGATGTTCTCGTCATTGCGGCGCGGCGCGGTCGGCTGGTAGGAGATCGCGATCATGTCGGTGCCGGTCGCGTCGGCGGCCTGAGTTTCCGCCTGGGTGTAGTCGGGGTTGAGCAGCTGCGTGCGGGTCGCGTCGTCCGTCCGCGGGTACGGCGGGATCTCCTTGACGGCGGCCGAGAACTGGGCGAGCAGCGGGTCACTGGATGGACGGTCGCCCACCAGAGAAGCGGCGTCGGCGATGATCGGGAAGATCGCCTGCTCGGCGGCGATGTCCGTCGTTGGGTCCTGCACGGCCCACTGCGTCTCGTGCGCGTTGGCGACCGCGTGCAGCAGCCCGTCCGAGCCGACCTGCTGGTAGGCGAGCAGGAACTGGGCGGTTGCCTCCATGAACGGGAACGCCTGCTTCAGGAACGCAAGGTTGCCGGTGCCCTCGTACTGCTCCCACATGTAGAGGGACATCTCCGGGCCGCTGGTGATGTCCTCGGCGTTCCAGAGCGGCGAGGCGGCCTCGGTGCAGCTTCCGGATCCAGGGTCACCGCCGTTGCCGTTGAAGCGCATGGTCTCCGGTACGCAGGCACCGGGCAGGCCGCCCATGTTCGCCTTCGTCCAGGTTTCAATGTTGGACAGGTCGTTGATGTACATGTCGAAGATCGGGACGTTGAGCTGGTAATTTCCCGAGCTCATGTTGGCCGAGATCTCGGCGCGCAAGTTCCAGATCCAGTACGACGACGGAGTCCAGGCGATCGTGTCCTTGTTCCAGTCGAACATGTCGGCATCGCCGGCCTGATTGCCCGGGTAGATGCCCTGCTTCTCGCTCGCGGCCTCCTCATACAGGTAGAGGGTCCGCAGGTTCTCGATGTAGGCGGCGCTGCCGTCGGCGGAGCTCATCTCCACCAGGCCGGAGTGCGACCAGAAGCTGTCCCACCACCGGTCCTGGCTGCCAAGCAGTGCCTGCTCCGGCGCGTTAGCGTCATTGCCGATGACCTTCGCCGCGGTGAGGGCGGCGGTGTCGGTCGCCGTCCCGCCGGCCCAGTGGGGGGCGGCGACGACGACACGGTAGTCACCGTCGGCGTTCGGCTTGAAGCTAACCTGCACCTTGGTCGGGCTGACGACAGAAGCCGACACGTCCCTGCCGCCCGCGGTGAGCGCGGACAGCGACCCGAAGGTCTGGCCGCTCGGCTCCGGCTCGGAGCTGTCCACCCAGGTCTCGGCGAGCGTGCCGATATTGCCGCTGACCGCGGCGGCCGGGTTCCGGCCGGACCACAGGTAGATCGACGCGGTCTGAGCCACGTTGGGGTTCGCGCCGCTGACGTCAACGATCAGCTCGTCCTCGGCGGTCGAGACCCAGGCCTTCATCGACTCGCCGCCGCCGGACTCCTCAAGGACGCCGTCGGCCAGGTCGAGCTTGCCGCTGAAGTCGGAGGCGTGCGAGATAACCGAAAGGCCCGGGATGTCCACCTGGCCAGGCGACTTCCGGTCGGGCATGGTGTCGGACCTGTTCAGCTGGGCGGTGAAACCGTTCGCGGCCCAGGCCGCCACGCCCAGCGCGCCGTTGCCAAGAGGGATGGACGCGGTCGGGTTGATGTTGGGCTGGCTGAGCACGATGTCGTCGCGGCTGACCACGCCGTCGGGGTCGAGGGCGAAGGTCCCGTCATGCCACGCCGTGGTGGCTGCGCTTGCGGTGGATCCGGTCGCGGTGGCGGTCCCGCTTGCGGTGTCCGCGCGCGCGGACAGAGGGCCGCTCGCGAGAACCAGGCCGGACGCGGCGGCGAGAGCCGCGGCGGTGACCGCGGCGAGTCGCCGGGCGCTGGCGAGCCGGGGCCCGCCATGTCTGGACGGTGGTGACGAAGGTGCGGACGGGTGCGGCGGACTGAACGACACAGTGGCCTCCACGGCGAGTGCGAGTGTGGGCAGCCCCACGGCCGGCTGCCTCGTTATGATCCGATGATTCGGCACCCCCGCTGATGATCCGATGAATCGCGTCACCGGTGCGCACCAGGCAGGCTGGCTTGCCTGCCTGGTGCGTTCACGGTGCCGTAACATCGGATGACTGGTTTATACGACTGGCAGCCTGCCCTGTAAAGACCCGATCTCCCAAGTGAGACCTGATCGTCACTTTCAGTGCATAGTCCGGAAATTTCTATGCAACGGACACCCGGGTGGCACATCAGCAAGGTGTAAACATCCGATGAATAGATCCGATGTTTCCACTTCGAGAAGCGCAAGTGACTCACGCGCAGCGCGGCGGCTGCCGTGCTCGATCACGACCAGCGTGTAGACGCGGCGCCGCAGCGGATCTCAGCTGCCGTGCGCGGCCGCCCCGGGACGGCGTCGGCTCGTGCAGTCCCACTTGCGCGCTACCAGCACATGGTGCCAGGCGAGCAGCGTCGCCGGGGTCACCGTGACATCTAGTCGCAGTCGTTGCATCAGGTCTAGTGGAGAGCGTGCCTGGCCACCGGGTGGGGCTGGCGGCGCGGCGGGTGTCAGCGCACTCTCTCCCGAGAGTTGCAACGCCTATTAAGCGATCTGCGTGCCTGCCCGGCCTGAGTCAGTACATTTCTGGTGGCGGCAGCTCGTGAGCGACTAACGATGCTGTTCAAAGGCGCAGGAGTATGCGGCACGGTCGACATACCGCTCCCACCCGCGCGGTCCGTGCCCGTCGTGAACTCTCGCCCGGAACTCCTGGCGCACGTTACATATACCGGACCACGTCCGCTGCGGGCAACGCCTCGAATGGTGTCTCCGCAGGTCGGCCCGGTAGCTGCGAATTCTCGGCCACACAGGCCGTTTTCCTTTGACCCGCCGTGTGTCACCTTGAAGCGCCGCGGCGCGCTGTGCTTCGGGGTCCACGGACATATAGCGGACGGGCTTCCGCGCCTGAGCGGGTAGGGCTGCGCGCGCTTTCGTGGCGACGTGCTCGGCCCAGCGCATCCGTGCTCTGACACGGCGATCCTGCTGGGCAACGTGCGTGAGGAACCCCGTTCCCGCAGCGGCTCACGTATCTTCCGTGCAGAAAAAAATTCCTACCATCATGAACTGCCAGGAACGATCAGCGGTCCGCCATTCGCAACATGGTTCCCTGGGCACCGTGGTCAGCTTAACTCACCGGCATTGACTCGGTTCGCCGCGGGCGAGCGGCGATTGCATCGGCCTATCAAGCGCCACCGAACAACAAGGATCATGGAAATGGTCAGATGTCAACTTATTGAATGATAAAACGACCGAAGTTATCATTCTTGGCATCAGAGGCCACCATAAGGGGCCGATAAGTTCAGAGAGGTCCTCACATGACCCGCCATCGCCATAGGTTCCTCCTCTATTGCCTTGCCGCCATCGTCCCCGCCGTCGGAATGCTCGCGGCCACCGCGGCTACCGCGAGCGCTCAGACCACCACGGCCGTCACCGCTAGGCCATCGGCCGCCGCGCAGGCGGAGGCTTTGGCCAAGGCCGCGATCGAAAAACTCGCAGTCGGCCAGCATCCCCTTAACCACCACGTTGGCGTCACTAGTCCAGCTGGCAAGCCCAAGGGCCTGACCAACGTGCAGTCCACGAACTGGTCCGGCTACGCCGACACCGGCAGCTCCTTCAGCAAGGTCAGCGCGAGCTGGACCGAGCCGTCGGCCACCTGCAGCAGCAGCTCGGAGCAGCTCGCCGCATTCTGGGTTGGCATCGACGGGTACAGCAGCAGCAGCGTCGAGCAAGACGGCACCCTCATCGAGTGCTACCAGCGCGTGGCCTACCAGTACACCTGGTGGGAGATGTACCCGACCAACGCCATCCAGGTCGTGGGCCAGACGCTCGCCGCCGGCGACGCGATCACCTCGACCGTGACGAGGAGCGGTACGAACTACACGCTTACCGTCACCGACTCGACGCACACTGCGAACAGCTTCACTAAAACAGAGACCTGCTCCAGCTGCGCGAACACCAGTGCAGAGTGGATCGCGGAGGCCCCCAGCAGCTCCAGCAGCGTTTACCCGCTCGCGGACTTCAGGTCGTGGACGGCCTCCAACGCTAGTGTCACCGAGGGAAGCACCTCCGGCACAATCTCCTCGTTCACCGATGACGAGATCACCATGATAGACAGCTCTGGCCAGACCAAGGCACTACCCGGGTCGCTGAACAGCAGCGGTAACAGCTTCCCCGTCACCTGGGAGCGATCCTCCTGACAATGCCAGACGCTGAGTTAGCTGCACCGCCGGACCCGAAAGAGATTCCAGGCAACGGCGGCTGGAATCTCCGGTGTCATGCGAGCAGCGCACGGCCATGCTTGACCTGCCTTACGCGGAACGCGCCGACGGAATGCACGGCGCCCACCCGATGCGGCAGGCAGAGCAAGCAATGAGTACCAGGACCCCCGCGGCAAAACGGCGGAACCAGCGAGGGCTTTCCAGCATCTAATCCCTGAGCAACATGGAAGCGGCATGCAGGAGGAGAGATGCGACAGCTAACCGCCGGTCTTGCGATCATGGCACTCGCGGTGACAGGGTGCGCGGCGACGGCCACCACAAGCAGCGGCAAAACATCCACCGCCGTGCCCAGCCACAGCGCCACGACCGCAACCGGGACCAGCGGCACGGCGACCCCCGGGACCGGGCTTGGCGGCCTGACCAGCGGCGGTGCCTCTGGGCTCGCCCAGTGGGTCGTAGACGGAACCTTCGAGACGGAGGGCGGGCCCGCCCAGCCACTGTCCGGGGTGGTCACCTTCCGCGACCGCACCACCGGACACACCGCTAACGTCACGGTCGGCACGTCCGGGAAGTTCAGCCTGGGCCTCGTCGCCGGAACCTACACCGCCACAGGGCAGACCAAGCACAGCGACTCGCCCTGCTCAGCACCAGTAACCGTAACCGTGCGAGCCGGGCAGCTAACACGGGTGTCGCTCGTCTGCCAGGCCTCCTAACTGGCCTGTCAGAGCAGAGACAAATTGAACTAGCACTGCTCCAGCCGTAGATCGTTATGTGCCCTGGTCTTGGGCTATTTGCCGTTGGTAGCGGCAGGCCTGAGATCCTGGGAGTATGAGCGCACCCCCCGACGGCCTGCCCGTCTACCGAGTCCTGACCGGTACCGATGACGCGGCCTTCTGCCGCCGGGTCAGCGAAGCGATCGCGCTCGGCTACCGCTTGCACGAGGGCCCCGCTGTGACATTCAACGGCGAGCAGGTGATCGTCGGCCAGGCGCTGCTGTGGCCAGGAGCCGGCGACCGGCCCGAGGGCTAGTTGCCAGGCCGGCCCGTCGACGTGACCTGGCCTGCGGCGTGAACTGGTCCACCAAGGAGACCCAGATCGTTCGGCCTGCTCGTCGACCCCACCATCGTGCTCGCACGCCACGTCGGCGCCGCCGCCCAGGAAACCCATGGTGAGCTTCCCTATTATGCTCCCGAAAGCCGCGTAAACGACGGGATTTCTGGTGACCACGCCAAAGGGAGCTGAGGACAAGGGAGACCGCGACAGCAGGAGAGGCCCGGCATCCGGCATTGAGCCTTCGGGGTACTGACAGGTCCTCCCAGGACCGTCCGGCGGGGCCTTAGCCTGGGATTATGGACAACGGGAACGAGATGCGCGATTTCCTGGTCTCGCGCCGCGCCCGGATCACCCCTGAGCAGGCCGGGCTGCCCGCCTACGGCGGCAACCGGCGGGTGGCCGGGCTACGCCGCGAGGAGGTCGCGCTGCTGGCCGGGGTCAGCATCGACTATTACACCCGGCTGGAACGCGGCCGGGCGGCCGGCGCGTCCGAAAGCGTCCTGGAAGGCATCGCCCGCGCCTTGCACCTGGACGAGGCCGAGCGCGCTCACCTGTTCGACCTCGCCCGCGCCGCCGCGCCGGCCGCGCCGCGTGCGCCCCGCCGTCCCGCGCCGCAGCAGGTGCGCCCCAGCGGGCGGCGCATCTTGGACTCGATGACGGCTACTCCGGCATACGTCCGCAACGCCCGGCTGGACATCCTGGTGGCCAACCGGCTCGGGGCGGCGCTGTTCGCGCCGGTTCTCACCAGCCCGGCCCAGCCGGCCAACAATGCCCGGTTCTTGTTCCTCGACCCCGCCGCCCGCGAGTTCTACTCCGGGTGGGAGCGGCAGGCCCAGGACGTGGTCGCCATCCTGCGCACCGAGGCCGGGCGCAGCCCGCACGACAAGGCTCTGTCAAACCTGATCGGCGAGCTGTCCACGCGCAGCGAGAACTTCCGCACCTGGTGGGCCGCGCACAACGTTCGGTTCCACCGCACCGGCGTCAAGTGCTTCCGTCACCCGGTGGTCGGCGACCTCACCCTCACCTACGAGGCTCTCGACCTCGCCGCCGATGCGGGCCTGCGGATCTCTGCCTACACCGCCGAGCCCGGCACCCCTTCTGACGACGCCCTGAAGGTCCTTGCCTCCTGGGCCGCCACCCTCGACCAGTCAGCCGAGACGGCGGACAACGGGTAAGCTCCGCCGCGCTTCTCCGCCTGTCTTCCTGGGAACCAGCGGCATGCAGCCACAATGCGTGGCAGCCGCATTGAGGCTGCCCGCCGAACGCCCGCACTAGCACGTTCTGCTTGCCGGGAGACGGCGGCCCGCGCCCGCAGGCTCCGCGGGAGGGGGGTTCTGCCGGTACCCCGAACGAGCGGCCCTCCCCGCGCCGGCTGGCCGGTGGTTGCCTGGAAATGAGTCACTGAAGATATCCGAGGTCAAGGAGCCTTTCAGCCATGCGAGCTGCGATATTCAACGGACCGGGGTCGGTCGAGGCGGGCGAGCGGCCTGACCCGGTGACCCATGAGCCGACCGACGCGGTCGTGCGGGTGGTGCTAGATCACCGCGCCTCATAACCACTCTTAGTGATCAAAACGCACACGGAGGAACGACATGGAAAAGCGCATTCTCGGCTCCGGCGGGCTGGAGGTTTCCGCCCTCGGGTTCGGCTGCATGGGCATGAGCCAGAGCTTCGGCCCGAACCCGGGCGACCGCGGCCAGATGATCAACCTGCTGCGGGCAGCGGTCGACCTGGGCGTCACGTTCTTCGACACCGCCGAGGTCTACGGCCCGTTCCTCAACGAGGAACTCGTCGGCGAGGCGCTCGCCCCGGTCCGCGACCAGGTCGTCATTGCGACCAAGTTCGGGTTCGCGTTCGACGAGCAGGGCAGCCAGACCGGGCTGTCCAGCCGCCCCGACCACATCCGGCAGGCCGTGGACGGGTCGCTGCGGCGGCTGCGCACCGACCGGATCGACCTGCTCTACCAGCACCGGGTGGACCCGCAGGTCCCGATCGAGGAGGTCGCCGCCACAGTCGGGGAACTGGTCGCGGAAGGCAAGGTGCGGTACTTCGGCCTGTCCGAGGCCGGAACGCGCACCATCCGCCGGGCGCACGCGGTGCACCCGGTCACGGCCCTGCAAAGCGAGTACTCGCTGTTCTGGCGCGAGCCCGAAGAGGAGATCATCGGCGTCCTTGAAGAACTCGGCATCGGGCTGGTGCCGTTCAGCCCGCTCGGCCGGGGGTTCCTCACCGGGCGCATCGACCAGGGCACCGAGTTCGGGCCAGGAGACATCCGCGCCGCGCTTCCTCGGTTCACCGCCGAGGCCCGCGCAGCCAACCAGGCGCTGGTGGACTTGCTCGGCCGCATCGCCAAAGACAAAGAAGCTACGCCCGCGCAGATCGCGCTTGCGTGGCTGCTGGCCCAGCGGGCGTGGATCGCCCCCATTCCCGGCACCCGCCGCCTGGAACGGCTAGAGGAAAACCTCGGCGCCCTGGAAGTCCAGCTGACTCACGGCGACCTCGCCGCGATCGACGCCGCAGCTGCTGCGATCACTGTTGTCGGCGCCCGGTACCCCGCGGCCATGCAGCAGATGATCGACCGCTGACCAGGAGCGAGATTTTATGAAATGGCAGGTCACCGCCCCGAGTTGGGGCGGACGGTCGGCATAACCGCGCTCATCCTCGCCGTCCGTGCCCGTCCGTGGGTTCTGCGCCCCCGGAACCCGAGGGCCCGCGGACGCATAGCGGACGGCGGCAGCCCGAATTTCCGCCTCGAAGCGCATCAGCTGTTCCAGCACGTCGCCAGCGACCCGGCAACGCCCCCCGACCTGCTGGAGCTGATCCAGGCCCGGGGCCGTGCCGTCACGGAGGCCATGCGGCAGCTGGTGACCGAGGTGCAAGCCGACGGGGAGGCGGCCCGCGATGACCCTGATCAGCTGGTCACAGCCGTCATGGCGTGCCTGGACGGGCTGGGCCGGCTCGCCCTGGGCCGCCCCGGGCAGGCTGCGGAGCACTTCCCCGCCGCAGGGATCATTGCCAGGATGCTGCAGCTCTCGCAGCCGCAACAGCCGGGGAGAGCCGCACCCTGCCGACTTCGCCCCGGACTGCACCTGGACGCTGATGCCGCCGGGCACGACCTTCCGGGGGCGGGACGAGATCGTCACTTTCATGCGAGGCGGTTTCGGCGCCTCGGCCGAGCGGGCCGAGCCCGGTGTGCGGAACGAGTTCGCCACCGATGACCAGGGAGTGTTCGAATACACCAGCTGCGGCGTCATCAGTGTGCTTCGCCTACCACGTCAACGCGGACGGCCTGCTCGACCGGGTCAACGAGTACGCGGCCATGCCGCCGCTGCCGGCCCTGGGGTAGGCGCGTTTCCGCGGCAGCTCCGGAAACGGGAGGCCTGGCTGCGCGCTCGCGCCCTTCTTTGGGCGGAGAGCGAGGACCGGGGATGAGAGCTATCTCGCAGGCAGGGAGCGACACTGGCATCAGCGCCAGGCAGCTCCCCCGGATCCGGCCGCGCAGGCGGAACGGGGTCGAACTGGAGACCGAGGTAGTCGCGGGCTTGCCGGCACAGCTGCTGCCCGAGCGGGGTCAGGATCGCGGTGCCTGCAGGGCGGGGCCTGCGGTTGACGAGCGGCCCGCCGCAGGCGCGCTCGAGCCGGCCGACTTGCTGGTAGAGGGCGGCTTGCCAGAGGCCGAGTGCCTGGGCGGCCGCGAGGATGCTGGGGTGCCCGGCCGGATCGAGGATCAGGCAGGCCAGGCCGATCCCGGCCAGCCAGCCGCCGCGGTAGGCGCAGGCGTGCTTACGGACAAGGCGGTCGCGCGCAAAGGCGATGTCCCCGACGGTAGGAGAAAGGCCTATGGTGCGGCGGCCGGCATAGATGAAGTTCGCCCTGGCGAGGAACGACAGGCCCATCACGGCGAACAGGACGGCGAAGCCGAGGAAGATATCGGCGACACCGTCCGAGAACCCGGCCTTGGGCAAAAGACTGCCTGCTGACCCCCGGCCGGTCATTGGTGACCATAGCCGTGGCGCCGGAATCCCGCCCGCACGGTGAGCGGCTGTGGCGGTGCGGGACGAATCTTCGCGTTCCCTGCCGATTGCCCGGCATGGCACGGAACAATCGGTATCGGGGGTTCTGGTACCGAGTGGAGGCGTAGGTGGTACACGAGCCGTCGGGATTCCGCGCTGAGCTTGCGGTCGGCCCCGGCGTGGGATCGCGCGTGGCGGAGTACTGGCTGGAAGAGCGGATCGGCGCGGGCGGGATGGCCGTGGTGTTCCGGGCGCGTGATGAGCGCCTGGGCAGGATGGTCGCGCTGAAGGTCATGGCTCCGGCGGTGGCCGCCGATGAGATGTTCCGTCGACGGTTCATCAGGGAGTCGCGGGCGGCCGCTGCGGTGGACGATCCGCACATCATCCCGGTCTACGAGGCGGGCGAAGCGGATGGCGTGCTTTTCATCGCGATCCGGCTCGTGAACGGCGGGGACGTGGGATCCCTGCTCAAGCGCGAGGGCCGGCTGCCGTCGTCCCGGGTCGCGTCGATCATTTCCCCAGTCGCTTCCGCGCTCGATGCCGCGCACGCCGCGGGCCTGGTGCACCGGGACGTCAAGCCGGCGAACATGCTGCTGCACATCCGCCAGGGACGGCCTGATCACGTCTACCTCGCCGACTTCGGGCTCAGCAAGGGAATGCGGTCGGGTCGGCTGACGGCCTCGGGTGAGTTCATGGGCACGCCCGGCTACACGGCACCGGAGCAGATCGAGGGACTGACCGTGAACGGGCGGGCGGA